>JACDEN010000072.1 GCA_013816415.1 Planctomycetota bacterium | reverse complement strand
GCCAGACGGTTCGGCGCGGAGCGGTCCTACACCGATTTCGACGAGATGCTGCGCCTCGAGATGCCCGACGGAGTGGTCGTCATCACGCCGACCGCGGTGATCGCCCGCGTCGCCGGCTCGGTGCTCCGCCGCGGCTTCCCCGTGCTCCTCGAGAAGCCTCCCGGCGCATCGTCGCGCGAGTGCCGCCAGCTGATCAAGGACGCCGCGATCGGGGGAGCGCCCAACTGCGTGTCCTTCAACCGCCGCTTCTGCCCGGTGCTGGTCCAAGGCCATGACGAGGTGCGTAGGCATGGGCCGGTGAAAGGCGCCTCGGCGCGGATGTTCCGCCTCGACCGGAAGGACGAGGACTTCTTCTTCGGCACCGGCATCCACAGCCTCGACGCGCTGCGCTACCTCGGCGGCGAGATCGCGATGGTCGAGACCGACCGCCGCGTCCTGGCGAAGGGCGAGCGTCCGGCATTCACCGTCGTCATCGGCTACGAGAACGGTTCGGTCGGAACGCTCACCATCCGTCCGCAGTGCGGCGTCCAGCTCGAACGCTACGAGGTGTTCGGCCAGCAGTCGGCGGTGATCATCCACGCGGGCGTGGGCTGGCTGATCGACAAGCCCGGGCGCTGCTCGGCCTTCCACGCCGGAAAACCGGTCAAGCTCCCCGACCCGCTCAAGCCCTACCGTGGCATGACCGGGAAGCTGTACGAGGCCGCCACGGGCGGCTTCTATGGTTCGGAGGCGGCGTTCGTCGAGTCGCTGCGCATCGGCAAGGCTCTGTCCCCGACCTTGGAGGAGAGCCTGCGCTCGGTCGAGATCGTCGAAGCGGTGCAGGCCGGCCGCAATTGGAAGGCTCGCTGAATCCACACGCTCGACGTCGCCACGCCGGCACCTTCGTCACCTTCGGCACCCTTGGCACCACGGCACCCCCGCTGGAGCACCGCTGTCCATGGAAGACAAAACGGCCGACACCATCACCTGCGATCACCTGCGCCGAGAAGCCGGTGATGGCGAGCCTCACCGTCGAACTCGCTCCGTGATGGCATCCGCGCCGGTTCTGCCGGGGTGATGGCACTTGCCTGGAGCCCACCGGGGGAAACATCCCGCCATCGGAGCCCACATGCAAGACGTCCGTTTCGCCGATCAGCGCTCCGTCAGCGATGACGACTTCCTGCAGCATCTCCGGCTGCCCGGGACCCTCGGCCGGCGGCTGACCGCCGCACGCGCAAAATGCGACCGGCCGTCGATCGTCGGCGCCGTCGCTGAACACTTCCGGACGCGCAGCGGTCCGCGCTGGCCGTTCTACATGCACGGATCGCCGTGGATGGAGATCAATGGGCGCGGCGAGGTGATGGAGAAGGCCGACGGGCTGCTCGCCAACCGCTTCCGCAGTTCGTGGCCTCCGTTCCAGTCGGTCGATCTGTCCGCTTCCGACGGCGGATTCGATTGGAAGAAGGGGATGGCCGAGATCTACGGAACCCTGTCGCGCAGCGTGGTGGTCGCCGAGCTCTCGACCGCGTTCGCGTTGACTGGCGACACTCGATACCTCGTGAAGGCGCGCGATTTCATCCGCGCCTTCGTCGACGGCAATCCCTTCCTGATCGAGGAGGGATTCTTCGAGGACCACGACCGCTACTTCGGAGGCGGCTTCAACAATTCGGGGGACGTCTATTCCCGCTCCAAGCGCTGGCTCGATCTGATGCACTGCGGCGCGCTGCAGGTGCCGGGGATCTTCAGTGACGAGGATGTCTTCTGGCTGGTGAAGCAGCTGTGGTTCTACGCGATGCAGTATTACCGGCTGGTCGGCGACGTCCTGCGGCGCGACAACCACCACCTCACCGATCACGGCGGTGCGGCATTCTTCTATGGCGTGATGTTCCCGGAATTCTCGATCGCGAAAAAGCTCGCCGCCGAGGGAGCCCGCGTGATCCGCCACCATTTCACCAGCAACATGCTCGCCGACGGCGACTACGCCGAGCACTGCACCAAGTACCAGTACCACATCACCTACATGCTGGGCGCGCCGCTCGCGCTCGCCAAGGCCAACGGCATCCGTCTGCTCAGCGCGAAGCAGGAGCGCCAGTTCGGGCAGTGGGTCGAATTCCTGGCCAACGCAACGAAACCCGACGGCATCCTCGTCGAGTTCGGCGACGAGTTCGGCGGTTCGCTGGCGCAGCTCTTCTGCATCAACGGCACCCCGATGATGTCGCCGCGCATCGCCGCCATGGCGCGCGCCCTGGGCTACGAGCCCGGCAAGCTGTCGTCCCAGACTCCGGCCGAACTCACGCGCTTCTTCAAGCGCTGGACCCCGGGGACGTCGCCGCGTATCGGGCTCTCTCCCTGGTTCACGCATGGCCGGAATGCGGCGAAACCCGCGAAGGCCGCGCTGCCCAACCCGACGGTGCGCTATCCGCTCGGAGGCTTCAGCTTCTTCCGCAGCGACTGGACGCCGGCGGCCGACTACCTCGCGGTCAGCCACTACACCGAGTCGCTGCCGCATTCGCACGTCCACTGGGACATGATGTCATTCGTCCTCCACACCGGGGGCCAGACCCTGATCGGCGATCCCGCGACTTGGCTCTACACCGACCAGCGCCATTTCGACGAGACCACCTCGCGCGAAAACCGCGGCTATCTGTACAGCGTGGATGCGCACAACTGCCTGGTGATGAACGACGACACGCTCAAGCCGCTGAAGGCGCTCGGCCACGGCTGCAGCTGGGGCGGCTATCCACCGAAGCACGGCATGGGGCTGTTCGAAGCCGGCGGCGCGATCGAGGTCAACGAGATGTGGCACGACGCCTATGCGCCGACCCGTCATCGACGATTCGTCATCCACATCGTCGGCCTCGGCTTCGCCTTCGTCGACATCCTCGGCCGTCAGGGCCTCGACCTGCGCCCGCACCAGTACTCGCAGCGGTTCCACCTCGAAGGCGGGGTCGGACTCTCGTCCCGCACACCTGCGCCGGGGGCGGCCCTGCGCATCTCCCGCGACGACGCGGCAGCCGTCATCCTTCCCGGCGGCGACGCCGAGACCGCGTGGAAGACCTGGCAGGACCAGCGGCTCGACGGCATCTACGGTCTTCCGGCGGATTCGGCGCGCGGCGGCCCGTTCGTCGCGGAATTGACGCGGCGCATCCAGGGACCGTGCGTATTCACCACCTTCCTGATGACCCAGGGCGTGAAGGGCCTGGAGGCGATTCCGCACGCGCGCCACCTCGGCACCAGGCCCGCCAAGTGGGAATTCCAGCAGCACGAGGGATTCAGCGCCAACGCGCTGGACCTCGGCCGACACGGCTCGCTCCTGATCGGCAGCTGCCCCTACCAGGCGACGGTCGATCACCCGGAATTGGCGACCGATGGCGAGCTCGCGGTGGTGCGACTCGATGCGAAGGGACGCGTCGTGGCGTGGGCGCTGGTCCGCGGGTCGAAGCTGCAGGTGCGTGGAAAGCGCGTCGTCGCGGGCGCCCGGCGGGATTGGCGCGCAGGCTGATCGTCGGCATGCCAGATGCACTGCAGTGGCGCCTGTGGCGCTCGGGCATCAATGTCCTCTGGCGGTTCGCCCGTGATCAGCGCCTACGTGGCGCGGCGGTGCTGTTCGTCGTCGCGGTGATGTGGGTGCTGGTGGCCGGTCTGGTGCTCGGGATGCTCGCGTTCCTCGGTCAGCCGGAATACGTCGCGCTCAAGCAGCGCTTGGTCGAAAGCCTGCTCGCGCTGTTCTTCTTCGCGCTCTTCTTCCTGGTCGCGTTGTCCGATGCGGTGCTGGTGTGGTCGGCGCTCTTCCGCACGCGGTCGGCGTCGTTCCATGCCTCGCTGCCGATCGCTGATCGCACCATCTTCTGGGCGGCATTCCTCGAGGGCGGATTCTGGGCGAGCTGGGCGGTCAGCGCGCTCGCAGTTCCCCTGGTGATCGCGCTCGCGACCGAGGCGCACGACCCGCTGGGATACATCCTCGTGGCGGGCGCGGCGATGGCGGCATTCGTCGCCTGCTGCATGGCGGCCGGATCGCTGCTGGCGATGCTGCTCGCCCGCGCCATCCCACCGCTGCGTCGCCATGCGCGCACATTCCTGATCGCCGCTGCGGCGCTGGCCGCCGCCCTCGCCTGGCTGGTCATCCGCAGCTATGAAGGCGAGGATCCGACCCATGTGATCGGCGACTTCATCGGCCGTCTGCGTTTCGCCGAAAGTCCGTATCTGCCGTCGGGCTGGGCCCAGCAGGCGATGGCCGCCTCGCTGTCCGGCCGCTGGAGCACGGCGGTCCATCACATCCTGCTGCTCGTCTCGACCGCTGCGGGGCTGGCCATCGTCGCTGAATGGATCGCCGCCAGGCGCCTGCGGCGCGATCTCGACGCGCTCTCCGGCCGCTCAGAGCCGACGAGCGGCCAGAGGAGCCGCCCCTGGCAGCTGATCCCGCTGCTGCCCGCCGACCTCGCGCTGCTGGTGGCGAAGGACATCCGGGTCTTCCTGCGCGAACCGGCCCAGGTGATGCAGTTCAGCATGTTCTTCGGCCTGCTCGCCTTCTACATGCTGATGCTCCCGCGCCTGGGCCACGCGTTCCGCGACCATGACTGGTGGCGGCCGGCGGTCTCGCTCCTGAACCTGACGGCGGTGGCGATGGCGCTCGCGACCTTCACCGGCCGCTTCGTCTACCCCTTGCTCAGTCTCGAGGGACGGCGCCTATGGGTGCTCGCCCTGGCGCCCTGGCCGCGCGAGCGCGTGGTGACCGCGAAGCTGGTCTTCGCGCTGCTCGTCGGTCTGCCGGTGAGCGTAGGACTGGTGGCGATGTCGGGACTGCTCCTCGAATTACCGACCGCGGTGGTCGCCTATCAGATGCTGGTGATCGCGTGCATGGCGTGCGGCCTGTCGGCGGGAGCGCTTGGCCTCGGCGCGCGGCTCGCCGATTATTCCGAGGACAATTCGGCCAAGCTGGTCGCCGGCTACGGCGGCACGGTCAACCTGCTCGCCAGCCTGGTGTTCACCGCGCTGATGATCGCGGGGGCCGCCCTGCCGCTGGTGCTGCACCACGATCGCGCGGCCTGGCTCGCCGGGATCGGATGGACGCTCGGAGTCAGCTGGCTGTGGAGCCACCTCGCGATGCGCGTGGCCTGGTCGTGGTTCGGGCGCCTCGACGCCAGCGCGGCCAGCGGACCCCAGCGCTGATCGTGGCCGATCGCCGCACTCGCGCTTCCCCACCGCAGCGCCGGGGGTACGACTGGTCCATGTCCACCGTCCGCCGCCGCCCACTCTGGCAGCTCGTGGCGCCGCTGCTCGCCGTGCTCGCCGTGCGCGGGTGGTCGGGCGACGCGCCGATCCCCGTCCAATCCGAGCTGCTCAAGTTGTCCGAGCCACAGCGGCAGAAAGCGCTCGCCGAGCTCACCCTCGCCACGCCCGTGCGTTTCGCGGGCGGCAGGATCCGCCTCTCGGATGCCGTCGCCCTGCTGTCGGCTGGCGGAAATGCGACCACGCTCGATCCTGCGGTCGACGGCCAGCGCGAAGGAGAATTGCCGGCGCTGATGGGCAGCTATTGGGAAGCCGTGCGCGCGGTGTGCGAGGCATTCCACCTCGACCTCAAGCCGGGCATCCCGCGCGGTCCCGCGACCACCACGCGCACGGACCGGCTGGTGGCAGTCGAGAGCGGCGCCGTCGAGCTGCGCGCGAGCGTCGGAGGCAGGCGACATGCCCTGGTCGCGAACGGAGCCCTGCTGGCGGTCATCGAGGAATGCGAAGTGCGGCATACGAGCGGAGCCCGGCGCGAGCACATGGCCGAACTCGTCCTGTCCCTGCGTCTCGAGCCGAAGATCGCTTCCGACCGCATCGGCGGCGCCTCGGTCCATGTGGCACGGATCGAGGACGGATCCGGACACGCGCTCACCTCCGAACCGGATGCCACGCCGGATGGCGAGGTGGTTGGGCGGTTGCGTCTGCGCATGAAGGTCGGCGAGGACCTGAACGCAATGACGCTCAGCGGCGACATCGATCTCATGCTGGTCGAGCCGTGGAGGGTGACGATGCCACTGCGGCCGGGCGCGAGCGTCGCCATCGCCTGCGGTGCGAACGCGATGACCCTCAATCTCGTCGATTCCGACCATGTCGGTCTAAGCGGCGGCCCCGGCCCGATGCTGGAACTGGTGTTTCCGCGCGACGGCCAGCTGCTCGATCCCAAGATGCATCTGGTTTCCGCGGGCAAGACCGTCCAGAGCAGCGGCAGCGGCGGCAGCCAGACCGGGGCCGGCCGGGTGCTCTACATGACCTTCAAGACGCTCGCCGATGGCGCATACGACGGAGTGGTCTGGGGCACCGCGCGATTGAAATCCGCACGCATGGAACTCAAGGTCCCGATCGACTTCACGCGTCTGCCGACGGACCCCCCCGAAGGCGATGCCGACCTCGCCCTCTTCACCCCGAGCCGTGTGGCCTGGCCGCAGGGACGGGTGACGCTCGAGGAGGCGACCCGACGGCTGTCCGAGGGAGGAAACCAGGTGCTGCTGCAGCTCGGAGCCGACGAGCACAAGGAGTGCGAACTGCCGGCGTTCTCCGGAACCTTCTGGGAAGGCGTGCTCGCCGTCTGCCGCGCCTTCGATGTCGCGATCATGCCGCCGACCGCGCCCCCGATGGGCATGTCCGGCGCCGGAGACGGCTCGACCGCGATCGCCGGCGGACCGGTCAGCCTGGGCCCGAAGCTCGCGACCATGAGCCATCAGCAGGCGAACGGTCCGTTGCTGGTCGAGATCGCAGACGTCACCGTCACCACCTCTCGCAGCATCCAGGGCAGCGGCCGCCAGGCGGAGGCGATCTGCCACTTCCGCATCGAGCCGCGAGTCAACGGCGAGCTCGTCGGTTCCTGCGCGGCGACCGCGAACTCCTTCGCGGTCGATGATCGCGGACGCACCGTGCAGACCGACGAACCGCAGCCGACCGACGAGGAGCCGGACGCGCGGAACATGCGCAATGTCCGCATGCAGGTGATGATCGGGCGCATGAACGGCGTCCGCTACAACGGCGAGGAGACGCCGCCCCGCTACGACATTCCGCTGAGCGTCTCCAACCTCGCGACCGATGCCTCGTCGTTCCGCACCACCGGCCAGGTCCGACTCGAGGTGAACCGGCAGATCAAGGCCGAGGCGTCGCTCACCCCCGGCGTCAGCACGCTGATCACCATGGGCGCGACCTCGGTCACCGCGACGCTGTACGACAGCACCAGCGCCGAAGCGGTCAATCTGCGCCAACCCGGCCTCGGCCTGATGGGCCAGGGCAGGCTGACCGAAGCCGGGATCCGCCTGATCCCGCCGTCGGGGTCGCAGATCACCACAAACGGACGCGGCAGCTGGGTCAACCATGGCCGTCAGGAGATCCTCTATTTCTACCCGATCACCGAGGAAGGTCCGTACCACCTGGTGATCAGCGACGTCGTGCATCTCGCGGACATCAAGCTGCCGTACGCGGTCGATATTCCGCTGCCGTAGCCGCCCTTCGTCGCACCAGCTGGGCGCCACGGTCGATGGCCGATCATTCGCTGCTGGACGCATCGCCTCGGGAGCGAAGACTCGCGGCCCGCGAGGACGTCACGTGATCCAGGTGTTCAACACGCTGACCAGGCAGAAGGAGCCGTTCACCCCGATCCGGGCCGGCGAGGCGGGGCTCTACGTCTGCGGCGTCACCCCGTACGATGACTGCCATATCGGCCACCTGATGGGACCGGTGCTGTTCGACGCGGTGTCGCGCTGGCTGCTCGCCCGCGGTCTGCGGGTGCGGTTCGTCAACAACATCACCGACATCGACGACAAGATCATCAACCGCGCAAAAGCCTCGGGGGAATCCTGGAAGGCCATCTCGGAGCGCTACACCGAACAGTATTTCACCTGCATGCGCCGCCTGCACGTGAGGACGGTCACCGATCATCCCCGCTGCACCGAATACATCCCGCAGATGATCGCCTACATCGGCGATCTCGTCGCGAAGGACCGCGCGTATGTCGCCGCCGATGGCGTCTATTACGATGTGCTCAAGCAGCCGGACTACGGCAAGCTCACCGGGCGCAGGCTCGACGACATGATCTCGGGATCGCGCGTCGAGCGTGACGCCGGCCTACGCCATCCCGCGGATTTCGCGCTGTGGAAGCTCGCCAAGCCCGGCGAACCGAGCTGGGACAGCCCCTGGGGCGGCGGTCGGCCAGGCTGGCACATCGAATGCAGCGTGATGTCGCTGGGCACCCTCGGCGAGACCTTCGATATCCACGGCGGCGGCGACGACCTGAAGTTCCCCCACCATGAGAACGAGATCGCGCAGGGCGAGGCCCACGGCGGATCCTATGCGCGCTGCTGGATGCATAACGGGCTGATCCAGTACGAAGGGGTCAAGGTCGGAAAATCGGACCCGCGGATGAAGGACCCGGCGTTCGCCCAGCGCTTCAAGGCCGTACACCTGATCGACGAGCATGGCGCTGCCGTCCTGCGATTCCTGGTGCTGCAGGGACACTACCGGCGCCCGAGCGAGTTCGCCGAGAAGGCGATCACCGCGGCCCGCACCGCGCTGGCGAAGATGCATCGGCAGTTCGGCGAACTGCTCGACGAACCGCTGATGGACACCGGCCGCGAATCCGACTTCCTAGCCGAGATCGCCGCGCGGCCGGCATCGCCCGCGGTCTCATCCCACCGCGATGGATTCTTCTCGGCGATGGACGACGACTTCGGCACCGGATCGGCGATCGCCCATCTCTTCAGCATCCTGTCGGAAGCGCGCAAGCTCGAACCGGCGCAGGCGCGGCAGGCGCTGATCATCGCCCGCGATCTCGGACGCTCGATCGGGCTGTTCCAGCCGGGCGATGGTGCGGACACCTCCTCGGCCGAAGCAGCGTCGTCGAAGCTCTCGGCAGTGATGGAGCTGGTGATCGCCCTCCGACAGCAGGCACGCGCCAACCGCGCCTTCGCGACCAGCGACCGCATCCGCGACGCGCTGACCGCGGCCGGCATCACGGTCAAGGACGCCAAGGACGGCGCCTCCTGGATCCTGGGCGGCGCGTCGGATCAGGCGATGGAGCGGGTGATGGCGTTGGTGATCGGACTGCGGGAGCAGGCGCGGACCGACAAGGATTTCGCGGCGTCAGATCGCATCCGCGATGGGCTCGCCGCGACGGGAATCACCCTCAATGACGGCACGTCGGGCACGCAGTGGACGGCGATCTGATCGATCGGTGCTGAACCGCAGGCCGGTCCTAAGCCGCCGGCTCGCGCGATTTCAGGATCGGCGGCACCTGGAAGGTCGACGGGGGCGCCGGGCGCGAGATGTCCTCGGCGACGGGCGGCTTGGCCTCTGCCGCGGCCTTCGCCTCGGCTGCGCTCACACCCTGGAGGATGTGCGCAGGCACCGGCTTGAGATCGCGCACCATGCGCAGCCAGCTCTGGAC
>JACDEN010000071.1 GCA_013816415.1 Planctomycetota bacterium | reverse complement strand
CCCGAGTGGATCGGGACCGCGGCGCTCAGTTCTTGGCGTGCTCGGGATGATCCAGGTAGCGCCAGAGCTGGCCAGCGTCGTTGTTGAAGTAGTCGCGGAACACCTGGCGGATGAAGGCGCTCTTGTAGTCGTCTTCACCGACGGTGGGCGAGAACATGTGCGAGCGCTGGGCCGTCTTCTTCTGCTCGAGCAGGTTGCGGCGGGCCAGGTTGCGCATGACCGTGAGGAACGTCGTGTAGGCCAGCGGTCGCGAATTGGGCTCGGCGTTGAGCGCATTCATCACGCTCTGCACCGTCGACGGTCCATGCTTCCAGATGAAGTGCATGACGCGCAGCTGGAGCGGGCCGACCTGTTCGACCGGTTTGGGTTGCTGGGGATTGGCCTGATCCATTGGATCCATTGGTTCGGTGTTCATGGTGTCACCATCCTGCCTGCCTGCCTGAGTTGTTGGAGCGTGGGGCGCGCATCGGGCGCATGTCCACACGAGGCCCGGCAGTGGCCTCGCAGCCGTGATTATAGTGGCAAGTCCGTGACTCCTAGCATCTAACTTTGGAATCCCCAACACCAGGCGCAGCCTTTTCCGATACCTCGTCATAAAGCCAGCATTGGCAACAGATCCGTGCCACCCGACGACGAAGTCCTTCGGTCGATGGAGGTGGAATCTGTGGAACCTCGTGCCTAGCGTCGTCGGCATCCGGGAGGTGGCCATGGTCCGTCTGAACGCATCCGTCCTCATGCTGATGGCCCTGTCCGCGCTGGCGTTCGCTGCCGACGAGGTCGAGAAGCACGCCGACGGATCGCTGAAGAGCCGCTGCGCGCTCGACAAGCACCACCTGCGCCAGGGTGCGTTCACCGCCTATCATCCCGGCGGAAAAAAGGTCGCCGAGAAGGCCGTCTACCAGGCGGGAAAGCTGGTCGGACAGCGGCAGCGTTTCGATGACAAGGGAACGGTGGTGGCGGATGAGTTCTGGGTCGATGGCCGGCTGGTGTTCCCACGATCGATCGCGTTCATCGAACAAGGCCGCAAGCGCATCGCGATCGAGACCCCGGCCCTGGTGAAAGCGCTGCCGGCGGCGACCGATCCGCGCGCACCGAAACCCGAAGCCCAGGTCCAGGCGCTCGAGAAGCTGCGGGTCTACCGCTTCCTGGCCAACGTGCCGGACGACGTCGCCCTCGATCCCGCGCTCAGCGAGTGCTGCCAGCGCGGCGCCGAGCTGATGGCGAAGCTCGGGCACATGGAATGGCAGCCGACCAAGCCGGCCGACATGTCCGACCAGGTGTTCGCGCTCGCCCGTCGCGGCTGCACGGAGACCAACCAATGCTACGGAAAATCACTACCAGAGAGCATCGACCAGCTGATGGACGACAGCGACCCGTCGAACATCGACCGCCTGCTCCACCGCCGCAAGATGCTCGATCCGAAGGCGCGGGTGACCGGGTTCGGCGAAGCGAACGGCTACGTCTCCGTCCATGCCGGCGACAAGACCCGTCCGCAGGCGATCGACGTCGACTTCGTGGCGTGGCCTCCGCCTGGGTACTGCCCGAGCGACCACTTCGCGCCGACCACCGCGTGGCACATCAGCTTCAACCCTGACCGCTACGATCTCATCGACGCGGGCACCCCCATGGACATCTATCCGGTCGACGCGGCGCTGACCCGCGCCGCGCGTCCACTGGAGCTCGACTACCGCCATGTCGGCTTCGACGATTTCGGCATGCCCGGCGCGATCGTCATCCGCCCCAAGGATTTCGCGTTGGCCAAGGGCACGCTCTACGAGGTGGTGCTCACCGGTCTGAAGCCGAAAGGTGCGCATCCCGCGAGCGTCAGCTACTTCGTGAGCTTCTATTGATGGCCCTGTAGGCGCGGACCTGGGGCGATGAGCCAGGACGCATCCGTGAACTGAGCGGCCAGCCATGCTCGCTCAGCCGGATGACGCGCCTGAGCGGTTCCGCGCCGCTTCATGCATGATCGCCCGCGCGCTCGCGAGGTGGGCGCGCAGTCCGCGACGGGCTGCCGCCGCATCGCCAGCGAGGATCGCCTCCATGATCGGCGGATGCTGGGCGAGGCCCTGCTCCATGCCGCGGACGCCGACCTCGTTGCGCTGCAGCTGGAAGTGCAACGTCATCGACACCGTGGCGAACATGTGATCGAGGAAGCGGTTCGCCCCAGCGCGGAACAGCGCGGCGTGGAAGCGCTCGTCGAGTTCGAGGAAGCGCTCGACCCGCCGCTGGGGCAGGGCTGCGAACCGCCGGTGGGCGGCGAGCACGGCGGCGAGTTCGACGCGCACCGGGTCGTCGTCAGGCACGCGCAGCGCCTTTTCCAGCACGGAGAGTTCGAGCAGTTCGCGCACATCGAAGAGCTCGTCGACCGCGCGCGCGTCGAGATCGATCATGCGCCAGCTGCGCCGCGGATCCTTCTCGATCACCCCGAAGCGGGCGAACCGCAGCAGCCCCTCGCGCACCGTGACGGTGGTCAGGCCCGCTTCCCGCGCCAGTTCGAGTTCGCTGAAGCGCGCGCCTGGCGGCAGTTCGCCACGCTGGAGCTTGCGCAGGAAATACGCCGTGAAGGCATCCGCCTTCGAGGCGTGGGCGGCGGTCGCGACAAAGCTGTCTGACGGGCGGCCGGCGCGCGCCACCACGGTCGACCCCTGGTGCCGCCGCACCACGCCCCGCCGGCCCAGGAGGCGCAAGGCGGAGCGCACCGGCGAGCGGCTGACCCCGAGCTTCGCCGACAGCTCGGCCTCGCTCGGCAGGCGGCTTCCCGTCGGCATCGAGCGCAGGAGCGCGAGCAGGCCATTGGCGGTGCTCTTCACCAGGTGGGTCGGCACGTTGTTGCTTTTTATAATTAAAATACCAAGGTTGCAAGCCTGCAGGAGACGCCATGAGACTGGTCCGATTCGGTGCGCCTGGACATGAGAAGCCTGGCGTCGTGCTCAGCGACCAGGGGCACGGCGACAAAGGGTTCGGCGACAAACGGCGCAAGGACTGCTCGGCGCATTTCAAGGACTGGGACCACGCGTTCCTCCAAGGTGGAGGCCTGGCGCGGCTCGCGCGGCTGCTCGCCGACTCGGCCAACTCCCTGCCCGATGTCCCCGAATCCGAACGCTGGGGGGCGTGCGTCGCGCGTCCGCGCAAGGTCATCTGCATCGGCCTGAATTTCAGCGACCATGCCGCCGAATCCGGGATGCCGGTCCCCGCCGAGCCGATCATCTTCATGAAGGGATCGAACACCGTGATCGGCCCCTACGACACCGTGCTGATCCCGCGCGGTTCGACCAAGACCGATTGGGAGGTCGAACTCGGAGTGGTCATCGGCCGGGACACGCGCTACCTGGCTTCGGTCGCCGACGCGGCGGGCGCGATCGCCGGCTACTGCGTCTCCAACGATGTCTCCGAGCGCGCCTTCCAGCTCGAGCGCGGCGGGCAGTGGACCAAGGGCAAGTCCTGCGACACCTTCAATCCGCTCGGGCCGTGGCTGTCCACCTCCGACGAGATCTCCGATCCCCAGGCGCTGGGCATGCGGCTCGACGTCAACGGCGCGCGCAAGCAGACCGGCAACACCCGCACCATGGTCTTCGGAGTCCACCACATCGTGCACTATCTTTCGCAGTTCATGACCCTCGAGGCTGGCGACCTGATCTCGACCGGCACTCCGCCCGGGGTCGGCCTGGGACAGAAGCCGCCGAAATTCCTAGGCGTCGGCGACGTCATGGAGCTCGAGATCGAAGGCCTCGGAGTCCAGCGTCAGCGCTGCGAGGCGGCATGAGCCCGCGCTTCGAGAACCAGGTCGCGGTGATCACCGGCGGCGCCGCCGGGATCGGCCGCCATGTCGCGCTGCGCCTGGCGGGAGAAGGTGCGACCGTCGCGTTGTGGGACGTCGATCAGGCGGCTCTCGATGCCGCCCAGGCCGAATTCACGGGCAAGGGCTTCAAGGTGGAAACCGCCAAGGTCGATGTCGGCGACGAGCAGTCGGTCGCTGGGACGATGGTGGCGGTGGCCACGCGTAACGGCCGCATCGACGCCCTGGTCCATTGCGCCGGCATCGTCGGGCCGAATGCACGCAAGATCACCGAGGTGACGGTCGACGAGTTCGATCGCGTGATGCGGGTGAACACGCGCGGATCGTTCCTGGTGACCAAGCATGCGCTGCTCGCGATGCAGCCGCGCGGGTATGGCCGCATCCTGCTTTTCGCGTCGATCGCCGGCAAGGAGGGCAACGCCGGCATGTGCTCGTATTCGACCTCGAAGGCTGCGGTGATCGGGTTGGTCAAATCGGTGGGCAAGGAGTTCGCCGAGAGCGGCATCACCATCAACGCCATCGCGCCCGGCGTGATCCGCACCGCCATGGTCGACGCGCTCGAGCCGCGCCAGGTGACCTACATGACCGACAAGATTCCGATGAAGCGCACGGGGACGCTCGACGAGGTGGCGGCTCTGAGTTGTTGGGCGGTGTCGAGCGAGGCGAGCTTCACCACCGCCTTCACGTTCGATCTGTCGGGCGGCCGCGCGACGTACTAGAGCTACCGGGAGTGAGCTGCCGCGGCTGATCCGAGGCCGTGATCCTAGGCCGGAGCGGTGCCCATCGGGTCGCGTCGATGCAGCGGATCGCGCACCTTGTGCGCGAGGCCGAGCATGCTCAGCCCCTTGATCGTCCACCAGCCCAGGTCGAGCTGCCAGCCGTAGCCGAGGCGCGGATCCACCTGACGGAGGTGGTGGTTGGCGTGCCAGTTCTCGCCCTGTCCGATGTGCGCGAGGGTCAGCCACCAGAGGTTGCGGCTGGAGCCGTGCTCGGGATCCATGGTGCCGAGATGGCAGACGCTGTTGACCAGGCATTGGGTGTGCAGCGCCCACAGCAGGCGGATCGGTCCGATCCACAGCGCCGCGGTGAGCACGTCGATCGGATGGACTCCCGGCCACATCAGTCCGCCGAAGAGCGACAGCGCGAGCAGCGGCATCTGGGCCGGGCTCCAGAAGCGGTAGCGCGGCGATTCGATGTCGTAGGCGAAGCGCGCGCTGCGGCTCTGATCGGCCTGCCACAGCCAGCGCAGGTGCGCCCACCAGAATCCGCCATGCCGCGGAGACGAGATGTCGCCCTCGCCGTCGCTGTTGGCGTGGTGGAGGCGATGCATGGCGACCCAGGTGTGCGGCTTGCCGGAACCATTGAGCACGGCGAACAGGATCAGGATCTGCTCGACCACGGGATGCAGCACCACCGCCTTGTGGGCGAGGGAGCGGTGGTAGCAGACCGTGGTGCCGAGTCCGCCGAGGAAGATCAGCAGGAAGGCGACGCCGAGGACCGGCAGCGTGGGTAGGGGCAGGAAGATCAGCCCGACGACCGCCAGGACATGGAGTCCGAGGATCCAGCCGAGGGTCATGGCTTCCCCGGGAGCGCACCAGAACCACGAACGCTTCCACGGGGGGATCGCCGGCAGGGCGTCAACCGACGCGGTTTCCACCGGCTCTGGGGTAGGAAGCGGAGATGCGGCGGCGACTGACGACATGCGGATCCTTCTGGATGGCCCGCCCGGGAGCGGCGGGACAATTTCGACGTGTGGAGTATGCTGATCGGGAGCCAGGTGACAACTTCTGATGTCCTTACCAGGGTGACCGCTCTGGAGATATGACGAATGGAAGCGGCATCTGCGGAGCCTCTCCAGCACTCTGGATACCTAGGGAGCCCTGCTGACCATCCGGACCGCACTCCCCACAGGAGCTTCGCAGCTGACCGGTCATCTCTCCTGTCTGGTGCTGCTCGCCGCCTCGATGCCGCTGATCGGATCCGACAGCGATTCCGTGCCGGTCGGCCGTGCTTGAATTCCGGCAGGATGGCGACCGTAGACGCTTCGGGATCCCGATGCCGTGGGCTTGCACCGCCTGGCCGTACGATGACATCCGTCCATGCACTATGCGCTGTTCATCGGGGTCGCGGTGCTGTGGAGTTCCAGCTTCATCCTGATGAAGAAGGCGGGCGAGTGCTTCGGTCCGTTGTCGATCGGCGCGCTGCGTGTCCTCGGCGGAGCGTTGGCGCTGGTGCTGCTCGGGCTGCTGCTGCGCCGCCGCTGGCGTCCCTCGCCGCGGGATTGGACGCCGCTGCTGGTCATCGTCGCCATCGGATATGCGTGGCCGTATTGCCTGCAGCCGTTCCTGATCACGCACCATGGCAGCGGATTCATCGGCATGATGGTCGGGCTTGTGCCGATCATGACAGTGGCCGTGTCCATCCCGCTGCTCGGCATCTGGCCGACACCGCGCCAGACGATCGGAGTGCTTGGCGGGTTCGTCTGCCTCGCCGCGATCGTCGGCGATGGCATCCTGCGTCAGGTTCCGCCCGGCCATCTCGCGTTGGCTGCCACGGTTCCGCTCGGCTACGCGGTCGCCAACACCCTGATCAAGGGCAGCTTCGCCAGCGCGCCCATGCTGCCGCTGACCATGTGGTGCCTGGGGATCTGCACCCTGGTGCTGGTGCCGATCGCCTGTGCGCGCGAGTCCGTCCATCATCGCGAGGCGCTCGGCGGGGCGCTCGCCGCCGCGGGCGTCCTCGGCGTGCTGGGCACGGGCCTGTGCGGGTATGCCTTCTACGTGCTGATCCAGAAGCGCGGGCCGCTGTTCGCCGGCATGGTCGCCTACCTGATCCCGATCGGCGCGGTGGTGCTGGGGTGGCTCGACCGCGAGCGGGTGACCCTCACCCAGGCGATGGCGCTTGTCGGCATCATCGCGATGGTGGCCCTGGTCCAGGCACCGCGCCGGGCCCCGCCCGAGCCGACTTCACCACCGCAAGCCCCTGTCGGCAGCGCTTCCACCCCATGAGGGGGACGGGGAGTGGCACGCAGGGGTGGGGACCGGTGGTTTCGCGCTGCATCGCATCGGCCCGCTCTAGCATGCGGCGATGCGCATCTTCCTGCTGATCCTCCTGATCCTGCTCGCAGGCGCGGTCTGCCGGGCGAGCGATCTGCCCGACGACGTCAAGACCTCCATCTCCCTGTCGGACGACAAGCAGCACGAGATCGCGGCGAAGGCGGCCGCCGATGTCGCCAAGGAGCGCGCCGCGCTGATCCAGAACCTGACGAAGATCGTGGAGCGCGAGGACAAGGCCAAGCACGACGCCGCCGCGGCGGAGGTGAAGAAATACCTGCAGACGCTCGGAGTCGACGCCAGCAAGCCGGCGCCCACGGCGAAGGTCAATCCCCCGTGGGCGGATTTCATCAAGACGGTGGGAGCCTCATCCCAGGGAACCAAGCCTGGAGTCGGCGTCATCCAGATCGCCGGCAAGGGCATGAAGACGGCGAAAGGGCTCAACGTGGTGGCGATGGCCGACGGCGGCATCGTGCTCGAGAAGTCCTACTGCACGCAGACCGACTTCCTCAATTTCATCGGCGACATCGACCAGCTGCCGGCAGGCGCCTATGTGGTCATGGTGCTCAAGGAGGGGGTCGACAAGGAGATCTCGAGCAAGGCCCGCAAATGCTTCAAGGACTGCGGCGGCCGCCGCGGCGCACTCGAACTCGAGGCCGAGTGCGGCTACATCCTGATCGGCGCCAAAGGCATGGGCGCGGGCGCCGGCCATGAGCAGGTGAGTAAGCCGAAGGAGATGATCAGTTTTCCACCGCCGTCGGAAGCAGGAAAGAAATGACCATGACCAATGCCCTCAATCGCATCCTCGTGCTGGCCCTCGTCCTGGCGGGCGGCGCCGCTGCCGAGGACATGCCCGAGGACGCCAAGAAGGCGATCGCGACATTCGAGACGAAGAAGCGCGATATCGATGCCAAGGCCGCCGCGGCCGCCGCCAAGGAGCGCGAAGGCCTGGTCAAGGAGCTGAACAAGGCGGTCGAACGCGAGACCAAGGCGCACCACTCGGCCGATGCGCTGGCGATCAAGGATTACCTCGAGCAGCTGCAGAAGACCACGGTGGGCGCCAAGAAGGAGTGATGCCGATGCGGCGCCGGCGCGTTCAGCAGGGCTCTGCCGAGAACGACGCCAGGCGTCCATCCTCCACCGAGTAGGTGACGCGGATCGGACTGCAGCAGACGGTGCAGTCCTGGACGTCGTCCTGATCCTCGCCGCTGAGGTCGATCGCGATCGCGATGCGTTCGCCGCAGTGCGGACAGGCGATGGCATGGCTGCGTCCATCGGCAGCGTCCTCATCCTGGTCCTCGTCTTCGTTTTCCGATTCCTCGTTTTCCGATTCCTCCTCGTCCTCCTCATCCGGATCCTCGTCCGCGTCTGAATCGGCGCCCTCGGAGCGGACGATCGCCAGGAAATCGTCGAGTGCGCTGAGGACGGCATCGGTCAGGACGTAGCCGCGTCGTTGAAGGAGCGAGGCCACCTGTGCTCGTATCGTCATGGCATGCTCCATTTGAGGATGATAGCCCGGCGGACGCGCTGCCATCCGAATTTGCTCCACTCTCGACCGCGCCTGGGGATCTCCGAGCTACGCCGGCTTGCCGCCCCGGCGCGACTTGTCGCCGCGCGCCTGCTTGATCTCCTCACGCCGCGCGGCCTCCTCCTTGGCGGCCTGGATCTCGCGCAGGATGATGTCGGTGTTCACGATGTTGGTCGCCGCCTTGAACCGGCCGGTGAGCGGCGAATCGGGGCGCAGCGACGAGTTCTGGTACAGCAGCCACATCTCCTGCGCGTACTCGGTGCGCCGGATCTCGGGCGCGAACTTGGCGAGGAAGCGCGTGACGTTGTCGACGTCGCGGATGAGCATGCGCTTCGCATTGTTGTTCCGGGCCGCCTCGACCGCCTGCGGCACGTCGATGATCATCGGACCGTCGGCTGCGTGCAGGATGTTGAATTCCGAGAGGTCGGCGTGGATCAGCCCAGCGCACAGCATGAGCGCCACCTGGCGCATCAGCAGGGCGTGGACCTTGAGCGCCTCGTGGTGGGTGAAGCGCGAGTGCGCGAGCTGCGGAGCGGGATCGCCGTTGGCATCTACCACCAGGTCCATCACCAGGCACCCGTCGGCGCTGCCCAGCACCTTGGGAACGCGCACGCCGGCGGCGTACAGCCGCGCCATCGCGCGCGCCTCGGCGGTCTGCCAGGCGGCTTCGCTCTGCTGCTTTCCGAACTTGCTGCCGCGATCCATCGCGCGCTGCTGGCGCGAATCGCCGACCCGGCGGCCCTCGACGTAATCGGCGCGGGCGCGGAAGTTGCGGCGCTCGGCGGCCTTGTAGACCTTGGCGGCGCGCTCCTGGCCCTCGTGCAGGACGACGAAGACCGCCGCCTCCTTGCCGCTCTTGAGCGGACGCAGCACGTCCTGGATGAGGCCCTGGGCGATCAGGTCGCGCAGGTTCTGCGGGATCAGCACGACGGTGCGGGCTCCTCGGTGAAGATCCCAGCGTACCGTCCCGGGCGTGAACGCCTAGCAGGGTGCTGGAAAGGACGTCGCGCTGGCCGCTGACCAGCGCGTCAC
>JACDEN010000515.1 GCA_013816415.1 Planctomycetota bacterium | reverse complement strand
CGCCGGTGCCGGGAAAAAGCGCATTCACCAGCGACGATTTGCCGACGCCGCTCTGCCCGGCGATGACGCAGGCCTTGCCGCGCAGATGCTCGCGCAACGAGGCGATGCCCGCATCGGGGGGATCTGCCTGGGCCGCGCGCGTCGCGAAGCACGCGATGCCGAGGCCCTGATAGAGCGCGAGCGCTGCCGATGGATCACCGAGATCGCACTTGTTCAGCACCAGGCACGCGGGGATGCGGTTGGCGGCCGCGATCAGCAGATAGCGGTCGATCAGCCCGTATTTGAGCTCGGGATCGCGCAGCGACGAGACCACCATCAGCACGTCGATGTTGGCGGCGAAGACGTGGATCAGCGAGCGGTTGTGGCTGTCCGCGCGCTCGAGCTGGTTGCGCCGCGGTCCGACCGAGGTGATGACGCCGGTGCCATCGGCTGCCGCCTCGTAGGTCACGGCATCGCCAACGCACAGCGGATTCTTCACGCCCTTGATGCGCTTCTTGAGGCCTTGGCGCACGCTGCACGGGATCTCGATCCCGGCGCGGTCGCGCACCACGGTGATGGTGCCGGAGAATCCGGAGATTTCCGCTGGTTCGCCGGTGGCTTCCTGCTGGATCACCCCGGCGAGGCGGTTGAAGCGCGCGAGCAGCGACTCGCCCCCGTGCGTTGCGCTCGAGCGCGAGCCGAGCTGGTCGTACAGCTCGTCCTCCTCGTCGCGGCGCTCGAATCCGCTGATGCGCGCCGGATCCGTGGTGTTCGCCCGCCGCAGCCGGCCGAGGCCCTGCCGCTGGTTGTGGCCTTTGACGCCCTTGTATTTGCCGCCGCTCACTGGTCGTCCGATGCGCGCCTGCGCACGGATGCTGCAGAGGCGAGCCTCTGGGCGGCTCGCCGCGATGCGCACATCGGTGCGCTCGCCCTCATTTCCCTTTCGCGGCGGACATCGTCACGATGGCCGGCTTGTAGCTCTCGGCCGCGTCCTTGCCGAGCACCAGGGTGGCGATGGTGATCAGATCATCGACCGGGATGGACGGCCATTTGATCTGCAGGCCGCCGCCGCTGTCGATCACCAGGTCGAGGCCCTGCTCGAGGCTCGCCCCCACCATGTCGGGATCGGTGGTCGAGATGAGCGTGCCACGGAAACGCACGGTCCGCACCTTGAGCTTGGCGTTGAGCGCGCTGATCATCGTCGCCAGCTTCTGTGCGGCGTCGTGGTACTGGTCGAACTGGACGCCAGCGGGCGAGGCGCCCATCTGCGGGCGGCTGCTCTTCCAGCGGTTCTCGAGTTCGACGAAGCGCCAGGCGATGAAATCCTTGGTCGCGGCGGCGGTGATCGCCTGGTACTGGACCTGCTTCTCGTCGTCGAGGACCTTCATCGCCTTGAGGATGTCCTGCTCCACCGCGGTGTTGAGCATCGCCGTCGGCAGGCTGTCGCGCAGCTGCTTCAATCCGGCCGCATCCTTGCTGGAAGCGAGCGACGAGATGCGCTGTCCGAGTTCAGTGACGTACTGGTTCTTGGACTGGTCGACCGAGGCGCGCAGCTTGTCGAAGGCGGGCTTCACCGCGGGATTGCGGCGGTCCGGGAAGGCGTCGAGACGGGCCAGGGCGTTGTCGTAGTCGCGCTCCTCGACCAGCTTGGCGACGTCCTTGGTCAAGGTGGTGAACGCCGAGCTGATCTGCTGACCGCGCTTGCGCTGGATGACGCCGGCGATCCGTTCGCTGATCTTCTTTGCGCGATCGAGGTTCTCGCCGTCGAGCGTCTCGTCGGTGATATGCTCGAGATCCTTGGTGTACCTGGTGGTATCCGCCGCGTCGCCGTCCTTGGTCAGCTGCTCGTCGAGCGCGGCGAGCGCGGCGGCGGCCTTGGCATGCGCCTGCGCCGCCAGGTCGGGCCCGGCCGGGGTGATCGGTGGAATGGGATCGGTCGACGGCCTGCCCGGGTTCTCGACCAGCGGTTTGAGCGGGACGGGCGGCGGATTCGCGGGCGGCGCATCCTGGTGCATGAGCGAGCGCGCGATGACCAGCACCAGCAGCGCGACGATGCCGATGATGGCGAAGCGCACGATCTTGTTGAGGGTGCGGACGCCCGGATCGTCGGAGATAGAATCCGAACCTTCCGGCGTGGTGTTCTCGGCGCCCGGCGTGCGGCTGCCGGTGGTGCCGCCGGCAGGTGTCGGCACGGTCGCCGCAGCGAAGCCGTCCTTGGCGTAGCGGCGCAGGATCATGGTCTCGCCGCCGCCGATGCGCTCGGTGCCCATGTTCTCGCCCGAGCCGATGCGACGCAGCTCCTCGAGCACCTCGCTGGCGCTCTGGTAGCGGTCTTCGGGCTTCTTCGCCATCATCCGCTCGATCAGCGCGACGACGTTCTCGGGCACCGAGGGATTGTGGTCGGTCAGTGGCGGCAGCGGATCCATCACGTGGTGCTTGAGCACCTCGGTCGGACTCGAGCCCTGGTAGGGGGTCTTGCCGGTGAGCAGGTGGTAGGCGGTGGCGCCGAGGCTGTAGATGTCGACGCGCTGGTCGATGCGCTTGCCGAGCGCGGCTTCCGGCGCCATGTAATGCGGCGTGCCCATGACCTTCTTCACCGCTTCGTCGGCCTCGACCTCGTCGAAGGTCTTGCTGATGCCGAGATCGGCGAGCTTCACGATGTTGTTCGGCCCGACCATGATGTTGTCGGGCTTGATATCCTGATGGATCAGGCGGTGGGCGTGGGCGTATTCGAGCGCCTTTGCGGTCTGGCGAACGATCTCGAGAGCGTCGTTCACCGGGAACGGTCCCTGCTGCTTGAGCACCTGCATGCAGGTCGGCCCGTCGACGAATTCCATCGAGAAGTAGTGGATCTCATTCTCGGCGCCGACGTCGTGCACCTGGATGATGTTCGGGTGGTTCAGCGAACCGGCGGCGCGCGCCTCGCGCGTGAACTGGTCGACGAATTTCGGCTTCGAGATGTATTTCGGCGAGAGGATCTTCAGCGCCACTACGCGCGCCATCGAGCGCTGGTTCGCCTTGTAGACGATGCCCATGCCGCCTTCGCCGATCTTCTCCTGGATCTCGTACTTCGAGAGCAGGTCTTTGAGCTCGACGTCGCCCGGCTCCTTGACGAAGAGGTATTCGACGTGGCCGACGGCGATGCGGTCGCCGAAGGACAGCTGGCGTTCGCTGACCTTCTTGCCATTGAGCTGGGTGCCGTTGCGCGAGCCGAGATCGACCAGGCTGAAC
>JACDEN010000514.1 GCA_013816415.1 Planctomycetota bacterium | reverse complement strand
GTGTCGGTCTGCGACGCCAGCGCCTTCCCGCGCCTGACGCTCAAGGGCGCGCAGGCCGAAACCTTCCTGCGCGACAGCGGCGTGGACGTGCCGGCACGGCTGTTCGAGGTGCGTGCGCTCACGGGCGGGGGCATCGTCGCCCGTACCGGTACCGCGGAATTCTTCTGCGAGGATGGCGTGGCCGACCGCACGGTCGCGCGGCTGGAATCGACGCTGCTGGCCGCTCCCGCGAAGGTCTATCGCGCGGTGCGCCAGGACGCGTCGTTCCTGCTCGGTGGCAGCGCCGTGAATCAGCTGCTCCTGCAGACCTGCGGCGTCGACTTCCCGTCGCTCGGACCCGATCTGGTCTTCAGCCGCGTCGCCGGCGTCTCATGCGCGATCCTTAAACGCACCCTGAACCAGAAGCCGGTCTATCAGCTCTGGCTCGATCATTCCTACGGCTCGTACCTGTGGGAGAACCTGATCGAGATCGCTTCCGACCTCGGCGGCGGGCCGGTCGGACTCGGTGGCTTCTTTCCGCAGCTGACGCCTCGCCCCCTCACCACGACGCCGTGATCGCAACCGCACCATCCTCATTTTCCACGGCGGAACGATCTGGTCCGCTTCCCCCTCCTGTCAGGACCCATCCTCATGGATAACGATACCGAAGGCGCGAAGGCGCTGCTCAAGACATCGGCGGGCGGCAAGGCAAAAAGCTCCGCCGCCGCCGCGCTGCCGACGCCCATGACGTTCGCGAACGCCGACGCGGCGAAGAACTATCTGATCGAAAACGGCGTGAAGTCGATCCTCGCGCAGTTCGTCGACATCCATGGCGTGGCCAAGGCCAAGTCGGTGCCGGTGAGCCACCTCGACGACATCCTCGGCGGCGGCGTCGGCTTCGCCGGCTTCGCGCTGTGGGGCATGGGCCAGGAGCCGCAGGACGCCGACTACATGGCGGTCGGCAATCTCGAGACCCTGTCGCTCATCCCGTGGCAACCCGGCTTCGCGCGGATCGTCTGCAATGGTCGCGTCGACGGCAAGCCGTGGCCATACGACACGCGGCGCATCCTGCAGCTGCAGCTCGAGCGTCTGGCCAAGCTCGGCCTGACGATGAACACCGGCCTCGAACCCGAGTTCATGCTGCTGAGCAAGAACGAACAGGGCGGCTACGCGCCGATCGACGGCAGCGACACGCTCGACAAGCCGTGCTACGACTACAAGGGGCTCGCCCGCACCAGCGCGCTTTTGCAGAAGCTCGCCGACAGCCTGATCGCCGTCGGCATCGACGTCTTCCAGACCGATCACGAGGACGCCAACGGCCAGTTCGAAGTCAACTTCACCTACAGCGACGGACTGACCTCGGCCGACCGCCTGGTGTTCTTCCGCATGGCGGCGAACGAGATCGCGCGCGAGTTCGGCGCGGTGTGCACGTTCATGCCCAAGCCGTTCTCGAACCGCACCGGCAGCGGCATGCACATGCACGTCTCGCTGTCCGACAAGACCAATCCCAACACCTTCATGGACAAGTCGGACAAGCGTGGTCTCGGCTTGTCGCAGCAGGCCTACCATTTCCTCGGCGGCATGCTCGCCCACGCGCCGGCGCTATGCGCGCTGGTGGCTCCGTCGGTGAACTCCTACAAGCGCCTGGTGGTCGGACGCTCGCTCTCAGGCGCGACCTGGGCTCCGGCGTACATCTCGTACGGCGGCAACAACCGCACCTCGATGATCCGCATCCCCTACGGCCGCATCGAACTGCGCCTGCCGGATTCGTGCTGCAACCCGTACCTGGCGACCGCGGCGGCGCTGGCGGCCGGACTCGACGGCATCGAGCGCAAGCTCGATCCAGGCGACCCCAACAACATCAACCACTACACGCAGACGCCCGAGGAACTGAAGCGCAAGGGCATCAGCATCCTGCCGCAGAACCTCAGCGAGGCGCTCACCGCGCTGGAAGCCGATCGGCTGTTCGCCGATCAGCTCGGGGCGCCGTTCATCGCCGAATTCGTGCGCCTCAAGCGCATGGAATGGCTGGAATATCACCGCCATGTCTCAGACTGGGAAGTGCGGCGCTACATGGAATTCTTCTAGGTCCTCAACCGCCGGATCCGTCCGGCCCGGAGCACGCCCATGTGCGGCATCGTCGGTCTCCTGCTCAAGAACGCCGCTCTGCGGCCGCGGCTCGGCGCCCTGATGGTGCCGATGTTCGCGTGCATGGCCGATCGCGGCCCAGACTCCGCCGGCTTGGCGGTGTTCGGCGATGCGGTGAAGGACGGCCTGCGCCGCTTCGACCTCTATGTTCCCGACCACGCCTACGACTGGAAGGCCTTCGCCGAGCGCTTCCGCCAGCAGACCGGCTCGACCGCCGAGATCCGCGCGATCGACAACCACGCCATCCTCATCACCGAGCTCGCTCCGCCGCAGGTCGAGGCCTGGCTGAAGGAGTGCGATCCCTCGCCGATGCTGCTGTCGGTGGGCCGCCGCATCGACCTGTTCAAGGACATGGGCGATCCACGCGAGATCGCCAGCCGCTACCGCTTCGATCAGCTCGCGGGCACCCACGCCGTCGGGCACACGCGCATGGCCACCGAATCGGCGGTCACGCCCTCGCACGCGCATCCCTACACCGCGGGCGAGGATTTCTGCCTGGTGCATAACGGCTCGCTCTCGAACCCCTACATGCTGCGGCGCATGCTCGAGGCCAAGGGTTTGCATTTCGAGACCGACAACGACACCGAGGCGGCGTGCCGCTTCATCGAATGGCGGATGCGCGACGGCGAGACCCTCGACCAGGCGCTCGGCGCCGCCTTCAAGAAGCTCGACGGCTTCTACACCCTGCTGATCGCCACCGCGACGCAGCTGACGCTCGTTCGCGATCCGTTCGCCTGCAAGCCGGCGGTGGTCGCCGAGACCGCTGAGTACGTCGCGGTCGCGTCGGAGTTCCGCTCGCTCGCGCACCTGCCGGGGATCGACCGCGCGAAGATCATCGAGCCCGCTCCCGAGGAGATCTATTCATGGCGTCTGTGAGCCCGTCGGCGGCGCTGCGGGTCGACCTCGAGTCGACGACGATCCGCGAGCTGAACCGCCAGCTGCACGCCCTGCCGAAGGACGCGCGCCAGCAGGTCGAGATCGTCAATCCCGCCGGGCGCCACAATTGCGCGGTCGGCCTCGACGCGCCGATCACCGTCGATGTGCGCGGGCATGTCGGCTACTACTGCGCCGGCATGAACCAGCGC
>JACDEN010000513.1 GCA_013816415.1 Planctomycetota bacterium | reverse complement strand
ACGCCGGCGCGCTCGGCGTCGCGCTCGACGAGACGACCAGCGCATCCGACGTCGCGGATCTCCTGCGCGCCTTCGCGGAGGGACAACCAACAGCTGTGGCTGCGGCTCCGGCAGCGATCACCTCGCCGTTCGCGCGCACCAGCGGATTCCTCGCCCATCCGGTGTTCAATCGCCACCATTCCGAAACCGAGATGCTGCGCTTCCTGCGCCGCCTCGAAGCCAAGGACCTGTCGCTCACCACCTCGATGATCCCGCTCGGCTCGTGCACCATGAAGCTCAACGCCAGCTCCGAGATGTTCCCGGTGTCGTGGCCGGCCTTCTCGCGCGTGCATCCGTTCGCGCCCGCCGACCAGACCGCCGGCTACCGCGAGGTGTTCGCGACGCTCGAAGCGTGGCTGGCGGAGATCACCGGCTTCGCCGCGGTCTCTCTGCAGCCGAACGCCGGATCGCAGGGCGAGTACGCGGGACTGCTGGCGATCACCTCGTGGCACGCCAGCCGCGGACAGGGCCAGCGCAAGGTCTGCCTGATCCCGACCTCGGCCCATGGCACCAATCCCGCGAGCGCGGCGATGGTCGGCCTGTCGGTCGTTCCGGTCGCGTGCGACAAGCATGGCAACGTCGATCTCAAGGATTTGCGGGCGAAGGCGTCGGCGCACGCTGACGACTTGGCCTGCCTGATGGTCACCTATCCCTCGACCCACGGCGTGTTCGAGGACGGCATCCGCGAGGTCTGCCGCATCGTCCATGAATTCGGCGGACAGGTGTACATGGACGGCGCGAACATGAACGCGCAGGTCGGACTCTGCAGTCCCGGCGATCTCGGCGCCGACGTCTGCCATCTCAATCTGCACAAGACCTTCTGCATCCCGCACGGCGGCGGAGGTCCGGGCATGGGTCCGATCGGCGTCGCCAGCCACCTCATCCCATTCCTGCCGGGACACGCGGTGATCCCCCTCGGCAGCGGCGCCAACCGGGCCGAGGGCGCGGTGTCGGCCGCGCCCTGGGGCAGCGCCAGCATCCTGCTCATCAGCTGGGTCTACATCGCGATGATGGGACCTGACGGGCTGACCGAGGCCACCAAGATCGCGATCCTGAACGCCAACCACATCGCGAAGCGGCTGTCGCCGTTCTTCCCGGTTCTGTACCGCGCGGCCAACGGCCTGGTCGCGCACGAATGCATCGTCGACGTCCGCGGATTCAAGGCGACCGCCGGCATCGAGGTCGAGGACGTCGCCAAGCGCCTGATCGATTACGGATTCCACGCGCCGACCATGTCCTTCCCGGTTCCCGGCACATTGATGATCGAGCCGACCGAGAGCGAATCGCTCGAGGAGCTCGACCGCTTCTGCGACGCGATGATCGGCATCCACGCCGAGATCACCGCGATCGCCGAAGGCCGCATGGACCGCGCCGACAATCCGCTGAAGAACGCGCCGCACACCGCGGCCGCCGTCACCGCCAGCACGTGGA
This sequence comes from Planctomycetota bacterium, assembly GCA_013816415.1. Lineage (GTDB taxonomy): Bacteria > Planctomycetota > UBA11346 > UBA11346 > UBA11346 > JACCZE01. Next base: position 1,745 of record JACDEN010000513.1, on the reverse strand, counting down.
CGCATCCGTACAGCCGCGAGCAGGCTGCGTTCCCCGCCCCCTGGACCCGACTGCACAAGTTCTGGCCCGCCGTGGCGCGCATCGACAACGTCTACGGCGACCGAAACCTGATGTGCTCCTGCCCGCCGATGGCCGAGTACGCCTGACCTCCCCCACCGGCTCGCCGTCCATTCCGAGCACGGGCTCGACCTTCCATGTCACGCTGCCGATGCCGGCGTCCGATCACCTGTGACCGCTCGAACGCGGCGCACGCGGCGACGGTTCACCCCGTCCGCGCATGACGATCGAGGCCGGCTGCCGGCAGCGTGAAACGGAACGCGGTGCCTTGCCCGAGGACCGATTCGTACCAGATGCGGCCTCCATGCTGTTCCACGATCTTCTTGCAGGATGCCAGCCCGATCCCCTCGCCCGGATATTGATCGCGTGCGTGGACCCGATGGAAGATGCCGAACAGCTTGCCGCCGACGTCGGGCGGGATGCCGATGCCATTGTCGCTCACCGAGAACAGGTGGAATCCTCCCGCCGTCTCGGCCGAAGCGCGCACCACCAGCGGCCGATCCGAGCGGAACTTGATCGCATTGGACACCAGGTTCTGGAACAGGCGGACGACCTGCGCATGGTTCGCCACCACGTGCGGCAGGCCTGACGATCCGATGGTGGCGCCGGCCGACGCCGGCTGGTCGCCGAGCAGGGTCACCGCTTCGCGAAATGCCGCCTCGGCGTCGATCTCGTCTATAGGCGCTGAATTGGCCAAGCGGCTGAAATCGAGGATCGATCGCACCATCGACTGCATGCGCTCGGAATTCGAGGACACCATGCCGAGGTAGTCCCTGATCCGCGCCTCGATCGGCGGTGGCAAGTGCCGCACCAACAGGTCGGAGTAAACCCGGATCATGCGCAGCGGCTCCTGCAGATCATGGGCGGCGACATAGGCGAACTGCTCGAGCTCCTGGTTCGAACGCGCGAGATCGCGCGCGCGGGCGTCCAGCTCGACCTCGAGCCGCCTCCGTTCGGCGACCATCGCCGCCAACGCCAATCCGGTGATCGTGGTGATGGCCATGAAGAGCTGCAGCAGCAGGGTCGCGTTGACGGATGGTTGGATGAAGGGTCCCTTGCCGTGGCTGGAACCCTCGACGGCGATCGCCATGATCAGGATCGGGACCGCAGCCGATTCGCGCGGGCCGAAGCGCATGGCCGCCCACAGGATCGGCAGCAGACAGAGGAACACGAGCGAATGGTCGATCGGGACCATCGAGTCGAGGCCGCCGAAGACCAGCATTCCCACTGCTGCAGCCGCGATGAGGACCAGAGCGCCCTCGCCGGCGCCGCGCACGCTCCAGCGCAGACGCCAGTCGTTGGCCCACAGCACGATCAGCGGGCAGGCGACGATCGCGCCCATCGCGTCGCCGAGCCACCACGTCGTCCACACCTCGCTCAGCGATGATGCTCCGAGGATCCCTCCGAGAGACAGCATCGCGACGCCGATCGAGGCGCTCACCGCGCTCGCCGCGAGCACCAGCGGAACCACCTGGAACACCCGGGACGGACGATCGAAGGCCTGCCGCCCATCAGCGAAGCGGGTGACCAGCCACCATCCGGCCACGGCTTCCGCAGCATTGCCGCCGGCGATCCCGAGCGAGGTCGGGATGTTGCCCGAGGTGATGGCGTTGACGAGGAATGCGCTGGCGAAGATCCATGGCCACAGCCGAGGACCGATGCCCAGCATGCCGGCCAAGGCGATGCCG
>JACDEN010000512.1 GCA_013816415.1 Planctomycetota bacterium | reverse complement strand
CGCGCGCCAGATGGGCAAGGTCTGCGTCGCCGGCGCCGGCGACATCGTGATCGATTACGCGAACGGCACGCTCGTCTGCGGGTCGACCACGCTGCGCGAAGGCGACTTCATCTCGATCAACGGCACCACCGGCGCCGTCTACGGCCGCCGCATCAAGACCTCCGACAGCGAGCTCAAGCAGGTGCTCATCGGCAAGACCATGAAGCCGGCCGACAGCAAGCTGTTCCAGTCCTACGACTTCGTGATGAAGCTGGCCGATCAATACCGCACCCTCGGAATCCGCACCAACGCCGACCAGCCCGACCAGGCCGAGAACGCCATCGCCTTCGGCGCCGAAGGCATCGGCCTGTGCCGCACCGAGCACATGTTCTTCGGCGGCGACCGCATCGACAGCGTGCGCGAGATGATCCTCTTCGCCGAGGATTACGCGAAGTACAAGGCCGAGGCCGCCGAGGCCAAGGACGACCAGGCCAAGCTCGCGCACCTCAAGAACGAGCACGGCGAGGCGATCGAGCACTTCAATTCGGCGCTCGCCAAGCTGCTGCCGATGCAGCAGAAGGATTTCGAGGAGCTGTTCGCCGCCATGGGCGGACGTCCGGTGACCATCCGCTTCCTCGATCCGCCGCTGCACGAGTTCCTGCCCGCGACCCACGACCAGAAGGACGATCTCGCCAAGAAGCTCGGCGTGTCGTACGACCGCATCGAAGCGCTCGGCCACGCGCTGCACGAGGCGAATCCGATGCTCGGCCATCGCGGCTGCCGCCTCGGCATCGTCTATTCGGAGATCTCGGAAATGCAGGCGCGCGCGGTGTTCCGCGCGGCGATCCAGTGCGCGAAGAAGACCGGCAAGAAGGTGGTGCCCGAGATCATGATCCCGCTGGTCGGCTACGTCGCCGAGCTCAAGCAGCAGCTCGACATCGTGCACGCGGTCGCCCGCGAAGAGACGGACAAGGCCAAGACGAAGTTCCAGTACCTGGTCGGCACCATGATCGAGATCCCGCGCGCGGCCATCACCGCGAACGAGATCGCGAGCGAGGCGCAGTTCTTCTCGTTCGGCACCAACGACCTGACCCAGACCACCCTCGGCATGAGCCGCGACGACTCGGGCAAGTTCCTGCCGCACTACCAGAAGATCGGCATCGTGAAGTCGAACCCGTTCGCCTCGATCGACCAGGCCGGTGTCGGCCGCCTGATGGAGATCGCGATCGAGGGCGGCAAGGCCGCACGTCCGGACATCAAGCTCGGCATCTGCGGCGAGCACGGCGGCGACCCGACGACGATCGAGTTCTGCCACAAGATCGGCCTGACCTACGTCAGCTGCTCTCCGTTCCGCGTGCCCGTCGCGCGACTGGCAGCGGCCCAGGCCGCCCTGCGCCACGGCGGCGTCCCCACCAAGGTCGGCAAGTCGAAGGCCCCCAAGGCCCCCAAGGCCACAGGGAAGGCCACCGGCAAGACCGCGAAGAAGGCCCCGAAGCTGATGCGCGCCGCCAGCGCCCGCTGACCACCCCACGAAAGGTGGTCTCTGTCGAAGCCCCAGCGCTAACCCGCTGGGGCTTCTTCATTTACGCGGCAACTATATATTAGCAAACGATTGCATATAATCGGCGCATGCGCCTCCTCCTGATCACGGCCTGCCTGCTGACTCCCGGCTGCGGCGTCGACTCGACCCGCTCCCTGTGGGCGCACCGCTGGACCGGCCCCGAGAACCACCCCATCGCCCATGCCGCGAAGCGCACCGCCGAAGTTGGCGGCAAGGTCCTGATCACCCCTGCGACGGTGACGCTCGATGTGCTGACCGACGAGACCGCCTGGATGACCGTCCTGTACTGCACGCAAGCGGCCCTGGAGAGCGCCGCGCGCTGCACCTGCGAGTGCCATTGAATCCCCGCCGCGCTCGACCCACCCCTCCGCTTGCTCCCCTGCTCGGCATCGTCCTGATCGCCATGAGTGGTTGCAGCACCGGCGCCACCCGCTCGCTGTGGTCCCAGCGTTGGATGGAACCCAGCGGCAATGCCGTCCTCGCCGACGCCCAGGACGCCGCCGAAATCACCGGCAAGGCCATCGCCACCCCCGTGACGGCTGCCATCGATGTCGTGACCGACGACGCCACCCTCGTGCTCGTCGAGACCGTCGCGAAGATGTTCGGCGCCGTCGGCCGCTGACTTCATCCGCCGCTCGCGCCAATTCGCCGCTAGGGGCAGGCGACTGGACAGCCGTTGTCCGTTATCGGCCAGAAGACAGCCGTTATCGGTCAGACGATGGCGCTCGCTGTATTGAACCGACAACGGCGGTCCTCTCGCCGATAGCGGACAACGGCTGTCCGCCTAGTGCATCTCGGCATCACAAGAACCGATGCCTGGTCGGTAGAAATTGAACTGCACATTCGGGTGATCCGCCAGCAGCGACATCGGCACCGCCGAGTCCGGGATCTTCTTCGAGATCATCAGCGTCGTCAGCCTCATGCCGAACGGATTGTCATGCACCCCCGCGTGCCAGATCGAGACCTTCTCGGATTTCCACGTCTCAACCGGCCCCACGCTCGCCGCCTGCGTCGGCACGATCGAGACGTTGCCGCCGCCGGAGGTGCGCGCGTTCTGGATCACCGTCATCGGATGCAGGTCGACGATGCGCGCAGCGAGGCGACGGAATTCCGCCGGAGACGGCGTCTTGTCGGCGAACGCTCCGGTGCGTTTGACCGGGTCGTTGAACGCCCAGTGCTTCACCTCGCCCTGACCCCCCTGCATCACCACGCAGCGGATCTGATCATAGGTCTTGGTGTACGCTCCGAGATCACCTGCCGGGAAGTGCAGGTGCGCGTCGGGGATGCGCAGCTTCTTATCGATGCGGTCGAAGCACAGGTCCTTGTCGGCCTTGGCGAAGGACAGCGGATGGTCCATCGCCACCGGCTTGCCGTTCTCCACCCATTCGTCCATGCCCCAGAAGTGCGCGTCGTGCAGCTTCATGCCCGTGGCGTTGACGATGCGAGCGACCAGCGGCAGCTGCTCGGTCGGGCCGATCGGACCGCAGATCCCCGCGGGGTTGTCCGCGGTCGACTGCTTCCAGGCCTCGATGTATTCCAGGGCTTCGGCGAGGTAGAACTCCTCGAGGGTATCGTAGAACACCACCTCGAAGCCGGGGCGGGCCAGCGTGAGCATGCCCTCGGGTTTGAGCTTCGCGGCGTCTTTGAGGATGTGCTCATCCAGAGTGGTGTAGTCC
>JACDEN010000070.1:4994-9446 GCA_013816415.1 Planctomycetota bacterium | reverse complement strand
GTCCTGTACTGGGCGTCACGCTGCGCCGGCGACGCGGCGGCCGCCCGTGGAGCGCGCGCTGAATTGTTCGCACTGCGCCGGAACGATCTGGCGACCGCGCTCGGGTGGTGCGCCGAAGCCGAGGATCTCGATCGCGGCGGCACGGACGCAGCCGAGGCTTGGGGCCGCGCTGCCGCGATGCTGCCACCGCACCATCCCTGGCGTCCTGAAGCCGCGTGGCGGGCCGCGCGGAATCTCGTCGCAGCTGGTGACCTCGAACGCGCCCGCGCCCTGCTCGACGGCGAGGCCTCCTGGGGTGGCGACGACGAGCCGCACCTGCGCTGCCGCTACCTCCTCGTACAGGTGCTCGAACGCGGCGGAGACCGCGCGGGCGCGCTGCGCGCGGCCGAGTCGATCGCCGCAGCGCTGCCACCAGAAGCGGACGCCGAGCGCCGTGCTCGCGTCGAGGGAGTGATTAGGCGGTTGCGCCAGGACCACTGAGGACATTGATAAATGAAAAATTTCGTAGCATACTGAGTCCTTAACTGATGCCGCCCGATCACACCTAACCTTTGACAGCTCAGGAACTACCTCATATGGTCCACACGGACCGGCTTTGTGCGAACGCGTGATGCTGTTTGGAGATATAGGCATGTTGGGCGGTTGCGGACCATCGGCGATGACGAGCAGGTGAGCACTTCATGATCCTGATCAACCTCCTGCCGCCAGAACTGCGGAAAAGCGCGAGCGGCATCAACCCGATCGTCGTGACGATCGCAGCGGGCGCATCGGTCTGTCTGCTGCTGCTGTGCTTCCTCGGGTGGATCCGTTTCGTGAAGATCCCGGGTGCCCAGAAGATCAACGACCAGAAGCAGGCCGAGCTGATCACCGTGCGCGAACAGGCGGACCAGGTCGAGCAGATCCGCGCCCAGATCACCGAACACCTGGCGCGGCGCGACGCGCTTCTGAATCAATTGGGCAAAAAGGTCTATTGGGCACATACGCTCGACGACTTCGTCAACCTCCTCGGCGGCAACTGGCCTGGCTTCGCGGTGCGCTGCCTCGATCTCACCACCGCCCCGATCGGCGGCGAACGCAAGGGAGAGAGCACGAACTCCTTCAAGGTGCGGCTGCAGGTGGTCGGCGATGAACGGACCAAATCCGGCGATTACATCAAAGCCTTCTTCCACAAGGTCACCGACAGCACCTTCTGGAAGCAGAACGGCTTCCTCGGCAAGGCCGAGGACACGTACTACACCGACAAGCCGGTGTGGAATCCGACCCTCGGCAAGGTCATCATCTTCTTCAATCTGGAATTCCAGCGCGTGAAGTCGATCAACAAGCCCAAGGCAGGGGGGTGATATGCCACTTCCCGCATTCAGCACCCTGCCGAAGAGACAACAGCAGTACATCCTGTACGGCGCGCCGACGGCAGTCTCGATCCTGGTGATCTACCTGATCTGGAAGTCGCTGGCGACGCTCGGGCCGATCGACAACGATATCCACAACGAGATCGATCCCACCACCAGCAGCCCGCGGTTCGGCATCAACCATCTGCCGAGCTTCCTGCAGCGCGACACCGGCAACGGCATCTGGAACGACATCGCGACCGCGCAGGCCGAGATCAACGTCAAGAAGGCGGTGATTGCCGAGCGGCCGGGCCTCGAAGCTCAGCTCGAAGCGCTGCGCGTCGACATCAAGGCCGCCGAGGAGCGTCTGCCGCGCGACACCGAGAAGGCCGAGATGCGCGAGATGATCGAGCGGCTGGCACGCGAGATCCCCGCCGATATCGGGACCGTCGAGCTGCAGTCGGTGAAGATCGTGGACGGCGCCGACAAGAACAGCGACATCCATACCATCACCTTCCAGACCGAGCTCGTCGGCGACACCGACGGCATCATCAAGTACATCGATTCGCTCGAGAAGAATCAGCGCTTCATGTCGGTCAATTCGCTGAGCATCAAGGGTGGGACCCTGACCGGCGACGTCCCCAACCACAAGATCAAGTACGGCCTGCATACGGTGCGCATGGACATCGTCACCTATGTCTGGACCGGAGGGAAGAAGTGATGCGCTCCCTCGCCCTGCTCGCCTGCGCCTGCCTGCTCGCCCGCGTCTTCGGCGGCGACGCCGCGCCCACCGAAAAGCCACCGACCGAGAAGCCCCCGGCGACGGCCACCAAATCGACCGCATTGAACTTCCTCACCGACGAGGAGAAATGGGTCTTCCAGCCTGCCGTCGGCCGCTCCGACGTGTTCTACGACTACGAGCAGTGGCTGCTCGTGGACCGTCAGGTCAAAGGCGACGGCGGCCCTCGATCGCCGACGCCCGACGTCGCTCCGGAAAATCCCCGTGAACGGGCCAAGCAGGCGATCATGCGCATCGAGGGCTTCATGTCCCAGCGCAAATGGGAGGACGCGATCAAGGTCGCGGACATCGAGATCAAGCAGCTCCAGGTCTCGGACGACCCCGAGATCGTCAAGTATATCGCCACCATCAAGGGTTATCGGGACCAGGCTCAGGATGCCCTGACGCGCGACGAGGCCCAGGCCGCGTTCGATGCGCTCGGGTTGAAGGTCGTTGGCATCATGTGGTCCGAGACCGGCACCCGGCTGGCCCTGATCGCGGGTGAACCCCGCGCCCTGGGAATCAACGACCGCGTCAAGGATTGCGTGATCATCAATATCGACACCGACCGCGTCGATTTCAGGTACCACTTCAAGAGAAAACGCTTTGAGTTCCCCCGCTATGTCGGGGAGGACGCAAAGAGCAAATAGCGAGTACGCCCTATGCGCCTCCGCCATCTCGTGATCACAAGTCTCGCTGCCTTGACGCTGGGAAGCCCCGGCGCATTCGCGGCTGACGCTCCGGCGGCCGATCCCGGTCAGAGCGCCACCATATCGATCGAGACTAGCGACAAGCCGCTCGACACGGTGCTGCAATGGATCAACCGGCGGGCCGGGGTGAACATCGTCTGCAACGAGCAGGACCAGCCCCGCATCACCCTCCGTCTCGTGAACGTCACCTGGCAGGAGGCGGTCGACCAGATCGCCGCGAAATACGACCTCGTCGTCGAGCGCAAAAGCGACCGCATCTGGGTGCTCACCCGGCCGCCCAAGGTCCGGATGGAATTCCAGGACGCGCGCCTGATCGTCATCCTCGAGGCCCTCGCCCGCCAGGCGAACGTCAACATCGTCATCGGCGACGACATCGATTCCGAGAAACGCCTGACCATGACGCTCAACGGCGTCCCCTGGAAGGAGGCGCTCGACGTCATCGTGCGCGCCACCGGCTACGCCTGGATCGAGCAGGACTACCACATCATCCGCGTGGTCTCGCCCGACAAGCTCCAGAAGGATCTGGTCACCCGGATCTACCACCTGAACTACACCTCGGCCGTCGATGTCGCCAAGGTGGTCGTCGGAACGCTGAGCAAGGACGGCAAGCTCGTCACCGATCCGCGCAGCAACAATATCATCATCACCGACACCCAGCCCGCCCTCGAGGCGGCCGCCCGCATCCTGAACACGATCGACACGCGCACGCGCGAAGTGCTGATCGAGATGAAGTTCGTCGAGTTCTCGGACGCCGATGCGCAGCGGCTTGGGTTCGATCCCGTGCAGCTGAACTTCGACGTCGAGCGCGTCGGCCAGATCAGCGCGGCCTTCCGTCCGGGCAGTTCCGACATCGGCACCGCCGGCGCGTCGGGCAACCGGGTTGCCGGCAATGTGCCGTCCCAGACCGGAAACCTGAGCGGCGGCCTCGCCTTCGAGGCGATCTCGAGCCTCAACAGCACCGAGATCATCCAGGCCCCGCAGCTGCTCACGATCGACAACGTGGCCGCCACCATCACCATCGGCCGCGAGATCCACTTCGCTGAGGAGACGGTCACCAACGAGAACAACTCGACGGTCCGCACCCTGAAGGAGGCGACCTCGAGCCCGGTGAAGGACGGCATCACCATCGGCGTGACGCCGCACATCACCACCGACGGCTACGTCCAGATCGCCCTCAAGGCATCGAACGACGACGTCACGCTGGTGGTGTTCACCAACAAGGTGAACGACAACGATCCGAACGGCTCGAAGATCAGCCTGCCGACCAAGAACACGACTGCCCTCGAGACCACGATCATGTGCGGAGACGGACGCACCGGCGTGATTGGCGGCTTGCTCAAGAACAAGACCTTCGAGGACGAGCGGAAGGTGCCGCTGCTCGGCTCGATTCCGGTCTTCGGTTGGCTGTTCAAGAAGCGCGAAGACCGCATCGAGCGCCGCAACCTGACGATCTTCGTGACGCCGCACATCGTTCCGCTGAACGACAAGTCCGAGTACGACATCCGCAAGGCGGAGGTCCAGGAGCGGTTGTCGGGCAAGAAGACCGTGGTCAAGGGCGCCGAAGTCGCCGCCCCGGCCGCAGCGGTTCCCGCGTCCAGCCAGCCCTAGCGTTCATCTGCGCGTTCTGAGGACGGGG
>JACDEN010000070.1:0-4984 GCA_013816415.1 Planctomycetota bacterium | reverse complement strand
GCCTTGTGGCGGTCGCCCGTTTGCGTAACATGCATCCTCCAAGCGGTTGAGCGGACGTCGCCATGTCGACGCATCCCGTTCCCGCCACACGTCTTCAACGGAAATCACATCTCATGGGTTCTCATATTCTGATGAACGTCCTCGACGAGCAGGAACTGCGCGTCGGCATCATCCGGGACGGTCGTCTCGAAGGCCTCATCCACGAACGTCTCGGAGATGGCCAGCATCTCGGCAACATCTACAAGGCGCGCGTCGCCAATGTCGAGCCCAGCCTCGATGCTGCCTTCCTCGATCTCGGAGCCGGCAAGAACGGCTTCATCCACATCGACGAGGTCATCCACGACAAGGGCCGGTCGAAGCGCATCGAGGATGCGCTGCACGCCGGCCAGGAGGTGATCGTCCAGATCACGAAGGAGGCGATCAAGGACAAGGGACCATGCATGAGCATGTACCTCAGTCTTCCCGGCCGCTACCTGGTGATGATGCATTCCGACGCCGCCAAAGGCGTGTCCAAGCGCATCGAGGATCCCGCGGTCCGCAAGCGTCTGAAGAACATCCTGGCAGAATTCCAGCCGCCGGAGGGCTTCGGCTTCATCGTCCGCACCGCCGCCGCCGAGCGCGCCGAGGATGAGATCAAGCTCGACTACGAATTCCTCAAGCGCCTGTGGGCCGAGATCGAATCCCTCTCGGGCCGCTCGCGCGCTCCCGCGTGCCTCTATCAGGAAGCCGACGTCGTGGTGCGCACCCTGCGCGATACCGCGGCTGCCGACGTCCAGTCGATCGTCATCGATCAGGAGAAGCTCTACGATGAGGCCCGCGCCTTCGCGCAGGTCTTCATGCCCGAACTGTGCAACCGCATCCAGCACCACCGCGACGAACTGCCTCTGTTCACCTATTACGGCCTCGAGGAGCGCCTCGCGCGCATCTATGACCGCAAGGTGCAGATGCCGTCGGGCGGCACGGTGGTCATCGAACAGACCGAGGCGCTGGTGTCGATCGACGTCAACAGCGCGAAAAACCGCGATTCCAGCGATGTCGAGACCACCGCGCTGATGACCAATCTCGAAGCGGTCGCGACCATCGCCGAGCAGCTGGTGCTGCGCGACCTGGGCGGCCTGATCATCATCGACTTCATCGACATGGAGAACCGCGACAACCAGCGGCTGGTGCAGCTGGCGCTGCGCCGGGCGCTCTCCGTCGACAAGGCCAAGATCCAGCTCTCGCCGCTGTCGCGCTTCGGCCTGGTCGAGATGACCCGTCAGCGCACCCGGCCGAGCCACAAGCTGGTGGCCTCCGCCGAGTGCCCCTACTGCGTCGGCACCGGATCGATCAAGACCGCCGAGACGCTCGAGATCGACTGCATGCGCGAGATCCGGCAGATGCTGCACAGCAAGAGCCTGTCGCGCCTCGAGGTCGTGGTGCCGCACGATCTCGCGCTGACCATCCTCAACGCCCGCCACAAGGAGCTGTCCGAGCTCGAGGAGCGCACGGACTGCCGCATCGTCTTCACCGGCGACAGCCTGATGAAGGCGCGCGAATTCCGCCTCATCCCGTCGTTCCGCAAGGGCGAGCGCCAGCGCGAGCGCTCAGAGCGCTCAGAGCGGTCGCAGCCCGTGCGGCCGAGCCTGCTCGCTCCGCTGATGGTCGAACAGGCCAAGGCCATCGCCCTCGCGAAGGAGCTCGCGGCGATGAAGCCCGCGGACCTCGAGCGCGAACTCGATGCCGATCCGATCCATGTGTCGCTCCAGCCACCGCGTCCGGCGGCCGCGTCCGTCGAAACCGCGGCCGCGTCGGCTCCGGCCGAACGCAAGGCGGCCACGGTGTGGGACGACGCGACGACCCTGCGGCGCCTGCTGTTCAGCCCGCCCATCCCGGTGCTGGTCTCGACCCCGGTGGTCACCAGCAGCAACCAGAACGGGCAGGCGGTCGCCGAGCTTGCGCGCAACCGCTCGACTGGTAGAGTCCCGCCCCGCCATTCACGGGGCCGGCGCCGTCGCTGACCCGCTATCGCCCAAGTCTTTAAACCTATTGCGGTTGCAACCAGAATCAGCGAGAGAGATCGACATGTACGCCGTCATCCAGGACCGCAATCGCCAATACAAAGCCACTGCCGGCGTGAAGCTCACGCTCGATCGTTCGGAACACGCGGTCGGAGCCACCTTCGAGATGCCCGTCCTGCTCGTCTCCGACGGAAGCAAGGTCAAGGTCGGCGCTCCCTTCGTGGCCGGTGCCAAGGCGGTCTGCAAGGTCGTCAGCCACACCCGCGGCGAGAAGATCACCGTCGGCAAGTTCAAGCGCCGCAAGCACAGCACCAACCGTCGCAAAGGCTTCCGCGCCGAGCTGACGGTGGTCGAAGTGGTATCCATCAACGCCTGAACGGCCTCCCGACAGGTGCGTGCCGCACCGCGTCGTTGCCGTCGAAGTCATCGTGGAACGGCGTGCTGCCGGGCCAAGGATGCGGCGTTTCCCGTATACATCCTGCTACGAATTTCGACCCCATCGGAGCATTCATGAATCTCAGCGTGATCCGTCCTCTGCTGGCCATGGCAGCGGTGTTGTTCGCCGGAGGAGCCGCGCAGGCCCTGCAGGTGCAGGACATGTCGCTGATCTCGCCGATCTGCGGCAAACCCTTCCTGACCGTCGGCATCCCCGCCGAGCAGGCGGTCGGCCAGGCGATGGTCGACATGGGATACGATGATGACGGCTGCCGCCACAGTTCCGGGATCAGCGAGTATGCCTATTACGTCGCCACCTGCCCCTACACGTATTTCTCGGCGCTGACCGCGGAATGGGACAACAACAATGGGCGCTTCCTCGGGCCGCTCCCCCCGGACATGAAGGCGTGGGTGGACAAGGAATTCAACACCGAGTGGCAGATCGACTTCGACCAGCGCTTCCACAACCAGATCGATCGCGCGAGATCCCAGGGGCAGCCGCCGCCCGACCGCAAGGATTTCGTGATGGCTCAGCAGTCGATCCCCATCGAGAAGCGGTACAAGCTGGCGTTGAAGTGCTACGCCAAGCGCGGCGCCAGGTCCGCGGCCATGGCCAAGACGGCGCTCATGGGCGCCTGGGCGGTGCGGACGTTCATCAATGTGCCGATCGGACACCAGCAGCTCGACGGCGGATACGAGGAGGTCAACGACAAGGTGGTCCGCCATATCAAGGACGGCGAATCGTTCTCGATGGCGAAATGGCTGCCGATCTACAAGAAGATATTCGATGACGGCGGCTTGACCAACGAGGGGACGCTGATCGCCGGCCTGACCTATTTCGGCCTCGCGGTGCGCGATGGCAACCTCGCCAGCTGCAAGGATGTGATCGAAAAGCTCACGACGAAATTCGCGAAGGTCGACGAGAACAAGGGGCGGGCGCTGCTCCAGGGGCTGGTGCGCGAACGCAAGCGCATGCTCGACGAATACATCACCTTCGAAACCATCGCGACCGACAACTTCATCAATGCCATCCAGGACGAGGAATTCACCCGCGGCGACCTGCTCAATAAGATGCTGGTGGTCGCCGAGGGACTGCGCCGCACCGGCCATGATGTGGACGCCATGGATTGGTACCTGGCCCTCTCGCAGATGATCGAGACCCAGCCGAAACTGCGCGACGAGATCCGCCAGCAGGAGAAGGCGCCGGCGGCGGACTCCAATCCGTCGGTCCAGATTGGCTGGATCGCCGACCAGAAGATCATGCAGATGACCAAGGAGGGCGTGGTGCATTCCGGGCAGATCTCCGGGCGGCACAAGGCGCTGCTCAACGCCATCCTCTTCGACGGCCTGGGAAAGCCCGAGTACGTCAATCCGGCCTGGCGTCCTACGACCAGCGGCAGCCAGCAGGATTGCGTGTTCATGCTCGATCTGGTCGGGAAATCGGTCATCGACTTCAATTTCCGGCTCGGCTCCTGGCCGGCGACGCTGGGCGAGATGTGGGAGCGCGAGGTCCTGAAGGACCGCAATCGCGTGAACCGCTTCTACGATCCGGTCAAGGGCGCGCCCTTCCTCTACGCGCCGCCGCAGGACCGCCTCGAGAAGGTCTCGCCCAGGATGATCATCGTCGCCACCCAGGAGCCCATCCCGACCAACCAGGGCAACGTCTATTTCGCCTTCCTCGCGAACATGAAGGTCGAATGGTCGCCGCACCCGCTCAAGCCAGGAGAGGTGTTCGAGAAGTGACGCGGTCGAGCGTGGGTCGCGCGCGATGGAAACGCCGTGAAATTATCCGAGGTGATCGGCCAGCCGGGTCTCACGCGGCTGCTCGCGCGCCTGATCTCGCGCTCGCGACTGCCGCATGCGTGCATGCTCGAAGGTCCGCCGGGCTGCGGCCGCCGGACCCTCGCCGGAGCGATCAGCCAGGCGCTGCTGTGTTCCCAGCCCAGCGGAGGGGATGCCTGCGGCAGCTGTCCGTCGTGCGCGATGTGCGGAGCAGGAACCCACCCCGATCTCGTCGCGACTCCGCACGACAGCGACTCCGACGATCTGCCGGTCGATCTGATGCGCGACGAGATCGTCGCGAAGGCCTACGAGAGCCCGCTCATGGGCGAGCGCCGCGTGTTCATCCTCTATTCCGTCGAGCGCCTGCAGAACGCCGCGGCCAACGTCCTGCTCAAGGCACTGGAGGAGCCGCCTGCCGGTGCGTACTTCGTGATGACGACGGCCCAGTCATCGTCGGTGATGAAGACCATCCGCTCGCGCGCGCAGATCTCACGGATGCAGCCGCTGACCGCTGCGGATATCGCGATCATCCTCCGGCGCGGCGGGGTGTCCGCCGACGAGGCGCGCTCGCGCGCCGAAGGCGCGACCAATGGCCATCGCGGCCTGTGGGGCGATGTCACGCCGGTTCCCCTCGAGGATCTGCGCCTGCTCAGCCGCGATGGTCTGCGATCCGAGGTGGTCGCCCGCGTGGTCGCGGGGCTGCCCACCTCGGTGACCGAGGAGCAGGAGGCGGCGGGACGGACGGTAGCGAGCGAGCAGCGCCGCAT
>JACDEN010000069.1 GCA_013816415.1 Planctomycetota bacterium | reverse complement strand
TCGAGCCGGCGTTCGAGCAGCACCCGCTCCGGCCGCCCGGCGGGCACGGTCGCGGTGAAGGCGCCGACCTCGCGTTCGAGGGCGGCCACGTCCTGCTTCGGATCGTCGATGCGCTCGAGCAGCTTCTTCGACTCCTGCGATAGCTTGGCGTCGGCTTCCTGCGCCTGCCGCTTCTTCTCCTCCTCGGCCAGCCGCGAGCCGGCGAGCGCGCTCTCGGCGAGCACCAGGGCCGAGCTGCCGGGAGCCTTCTTGCGCAGCTCGGCGAGATGCTTCTCGGCGGTCGCCAGGTCGCGCGCCTCGAGCGCCGTGTCCAGCTTCTTGCGCAGGTCGGATATCTCCTGCCGGATCGCGTTGACCTTGGTCAGGCCGTCGTTGGCCGCGACGTTGCGCGGATCGAACTGCTTGGCCGAGGTGAAGGCGAGCAGGGCCGAGTCGAGGTCGTTGCGCTCGAGCGCCTGGTTGCCGCGGTCGACCTCCTCGCGTGCCGCGTTGGCGACCGTTTCCGCGTTGGTGCGAGCCGTACGGGAGTGGACGAGGGCGGCGGTCACCACCGGGTCGTTCGGCTGCTCGGTATCCAGGCGGGTAAGGAGTTCCTCAGCCTTGGCGAAATCCCCCGCGCCGAGGAGATTCTCAGCCTCGGCGATCGAGCGTTTGCGCTGCTTGCGCGTGCCCTCGACGGCGGCGAGCTGGTCCTCGAACTTCTTGAGCTCGGCCGAATCGTGCAGCAGCACCGACGCCGAGGCCGCCTGGGTTCCCGCGGTGTCGTAGTCGCCCTTGGCGAACGCCTCCTTGGCCGACGCCAGCAGCGATTCGCCGTGCTTGGCGTCGATGGCTTCCGCCAGGGCCAGCCACTGCGGGTCGGTCGGGTCGATGCGCAGTGCGGCGTCGGCGACCTGCTTGGCCTCGTCGAGCTTGCCGCTCTCGAGCAGGGTCTTGCCGTCGGAGACGGCGTAGCGCGGCGCCTGCGGCGTCGTGGGCGGGCTCGCGACGCTCGGGTGGGGAACGGTGACCTGGGAGAGGTGCGGCCGGTCCGCGTCGCCGGGATTCCTGCCGAAGGGGATCGCGACCGCCGCCACGACCACTGCGATCGCTGCGACCAAACCGCCGATGATCCAGTTGCGCCGGCGCTCGGATGCGAACGGCGGACTCTTCATCACCGTCGCGCCATGGCGCAGCGCGGACGGATCCTGCATCGCGATCGCCGGCGCGGCTCCCGCCTCGAGCCGCTGGAGATCGCTCAGCAGCTGCGCCGCGGTCTGGTACCGGTCCTCGGCGCGCTTCTGCATGCATTTCAGCGCGACCGCCTGGTACGCCTCGGGAACGTTGGGGTCGATCTCCTTCGGCGGCTTCGGCTCGGCGTGGATGTGCTGGTAGATGATCGAGGTCGCGTCGCCGCCGATGAACGGCAGCTTGCCGGCGAGCAGCTCATAGAAGACGACGCCGAGGGCGTAGATGTCGGTGCGCTGGTCGCAGCGTTCGCCCCGGCCCTGCTCGGGGCTGAAGTACGTCACCGTGCCCATGATCGTTCCCGAGAGCGTCATGCTGTGGTCTTCGCTCGCGAGCTTGACCAGGCCGAAGTCCATCAGCTTCAGCAGGCTCTTGCTGGTCACCATCATGTTGCCGGGCTTGATGTCGCGGTGGATGATCCCGAGCTCGCCGGCGGCGGCGAGGCCGCGGGCCGCCTGGGTGATCAGCGCCAGGGATTGCGCATAGGATGGGCGATAGCCGCCGCGCAGCTTGTGCGCGAGGTCCTCGCCCTCGACGTATTCCATCGCGAAGTAGTGCTGCCCCTGATGGACGCCGGCGCCGTACACCTGGATTATGTGCGGCGAGTTCAGCTTCGCGACGGCCTTGGCCTCGAGCTGGAAGCGGCTGCGGAAGTTCTCGTTCTCGCCGAGGTGCGGCGGCAGCACCTTGACCGCGACCGGACGGTCGAGACTGACCTGGATGCCCCGGTACACGGCGCCCATGCCGCCGCGTCCGAGCAGATCGCCGAGGCGGAAGTCTCCCCAGACCTCGCCGCGGTGGGTGCCGTCCGCCTCGCCGGGCTTCTGTTCGCCGTCGACATGCAGGTGGGTGGCCTGGGTGCGGCTGAACTTCTGGGGCGCATCGCCCTGGATCATCGTCGCCTGGGTGTTGCGCAGCGACGACGGCAGCTTGGCGTCGGTGGTCAGCAGATCGGAAGCCTTGGGGCCGCCCGGCACGGTGGGCTGGGTCTCGGCCAGAGGGTCCTGCGGAGGGGGGCTGGCGTTGAGGTTGCCGAGGATGGTCGGCTGATCGGCCCGCGCGGGCGCGCCTTTTGGCGACTCTCGGGGCGGCGGCTCTCGGGGCGGCCGCTCATCGGTGCTCATGCGTTCAGGTCCACGGTTTCCAAGGCATCGGTGATCTTGGCCGAACTACTGCTGGGTCAACGGTCCCCGCACATGGATGCGTCCGCATCGCTCGCAACCGCTGCAGGGGCTTCCTGGGAGGTGAATTGACCGATGCTCCGCCGCGGTTACGGTCCTGCCCCGTTTGCAGCGGACCCTCCCGGCGCACCTCCTGTGCGTCGGAACGGCACCTAGCGGGATCGGAGACTGGACATGTCCAAGGCCGCCAACGGCAATCCCTCCCTCGCCAAAGACCTGGTGAAGGTCTGCGAGGCGCTCGAGGAGCGCTATGGCCGCCGAAAGAGCCAGAAGTTCACCGACTTCATCGAGGCGCTGGTCTACCAGATCCTCGAGCTCGGCGTGCAGGAGGCCGCCGCCAAGTCGGCGCTGAAGCGGCTCCATGACGAGTACACCGACTGGAACGACATGCGGGTGGCGTCGGTGCGCGAGATCGAGGACGTGCTCGGCCCGAAATATTACCGCGTGCGTGAAAAGGCCGAGGACGTCAAGCACCTGCTGGCCGATCTGTACACCGCGTTCCGCCGCATGGACATCCACGACCTGCTCAACGCCGACGGCATCGAGACGCTGCGCGCGTTGCCCGAGACCACCAACATCCGCAAGGACATGGTCGAGCGCTCGCTGCTGCTCGCGCTCGACGTCAAGGTGTTCCCGTGCGACGAGGACCAGTTCCGCCTGCTGAAGTTCCTCGGCGGCATCCCCAAACACCTGAATCTCCAGCAGGGCCTGAAGAAGGTCGAAGAGGCGCTCGAGCCTGAGGACATCCTGCGCCTGTCGCGCGTGCTGCGCGAGCACGTGCACGTCTACCACACGGCCGGCGAGGACGACCCGCAGCCGATCAATTTCGGGCTGAAATCCGAGAAGGCGAAGAGCGGGACCGCCTCGGTGTCCAAGCCGTCGACCGCCAAGACGCAGAAACCCGGCACGTCATCGATCGCCAAGCCCTCGACGGTGTCGCCGCCGAAATCCGCCGCCTCGGCGGCATTGAAGCCGATCGCCCAGGGCTCCTCGAAATCCGCCCGGCTCAACAAGAAGAAGTGAAGCTCCCCTGAGCGCGCCGGGGATCCAGCGATCCCCGGGCTGCTCCGCTGCGACAGCACATGGCCAAGCACTCCCACTGGGACAACATCAAGCACAAGAAGTCGGCGAACGACAAGAAGAAGGCGAACGTCATCGCCCGCATGGGCAAGCTCATCACCGTGGCGGTGCAGCAGGGCGGCCCCAACACCGACGACAATCCGCGCCTGCGCCTCGCGGTCGCGAAGGCCCGCTCCGCGCACATGAACATGGAAGCGATCGAGCGCGCGATCAAGAAGGCCGCGGGCGAAGGCGCCGACGGCAAGATGATGGCCGAGGTGACGTACGAAGGCTACGCGCCCGGCGGCGTGGCGGTGGTCGTGGATGTGCTGACCGACAACCGCAACCGCACTGCGCCCGAGGTGAAGAAGATCTTCGAGCGCGCCGGCTGCGCGATCGGTTCGCCCGGATGCGTCTCGTGGCAGTTCAAGAACCGCGCGCTGTTCATCGTCGAGGCGTCGAGCGAGGATGCGGTGATCGAGGCGCTGCTCGCCGGCGACGCTGACGCCGTCGACATCGTCGCCGAGGACGGCCAGGTGCTGATCACCTCCGAGCCGTCGCAGTTCGACGCCGTCGGCAAGGCCCTCGCCGCGGCCAAGCTGGTGGTCGTCAGCGCCGACTTCAGCAAGCTCCCCGACAATCCCGTCGCCGTCCCGGCCGGCGAACCGACCCAGGCGGTCCAGAAGCTGCTCGACGCCCTGGAGGAGCAGGAAGACGTCCAGGACGTCTACCATAATGCCGAGTTCCAGTGATCCGAGATCCGGCATTTGGGGCCATCTGCGTCGTTGCCTCCGTCGTCATTTCCGCCAGGAAACTTCCTCGGTCGGACGCCTAGCATCTGGCCCCAACTGCCGGATCTCGGGCCAACTTCATTAGGTTCCCCGACTCATTGACGACTCGATTTGAGCGGTGATTTTTGCCGTTTCGGAAATCGTAAAGCCGGATAGATGATTCAGAGGTCGGAGGAGTCGCGTCCGGCCGAGGCCCCGCTCCTGCTTGCTATTGCGACGGCCTCACCCACTATTCCCGCCCCCGCATTTGGAGTGAATCATGGCACGTGGCATGCACCGGCACCGCCGCATCCGGCTCGACAATCTGCAGCAGACCAAGATCGATACCCGTGCGCACAAGCGCCCCGGCAAGGTCAAGGCGCGCACCCGCCGCGATGCTCGCGTGATCGCCAAGATCAAGGCCACCAAGAGCGGCGTCGGCTACGCCGCCGAGGTCCAGAGCTGGCTGTCTCGCCGCCTCGAGAAGCCGTTCACCAAGATCACCGCCGAAGAGATCTCCCAGGCGATCGCCTGAACGAATCGCCGGTCCGCTGCGATTGAACCACTTGAGGCGATGCCAGGCATCGCCTCAAGTCATTTTAAGGCAGCAATTTACATAGGAAATCCGGGGCAGGGCTGTCTCACCACCCTGGTTCGGCGGCGTCCCTTTGGGGCTGACTTGCCGATCGGCCGCCTCTATCGTGGGGACTCCCCACTGTGTGAGACGCCGGTCGCGGTCGTCTCCGACACCATGGGCTCGGGATGAACCTCGGCGACCGCCCAGCGTTCACCCCGTGGAACTTTTGCCGGAGGCCTCATGGCGAACGACGACATCGATGACCAGAACGACGAGCTCCTGGACGAGGAGCAGTTGGAGGGCGAGGAGGAGGAGAGTCGCCGCCCAGCAGGATGGGCCGGCTGGCTCATCAGCTTCTGCTTCCACTCCCTGCTCATCTTCCTGATGGCGTCGATCTACTTCCTGGTCAAGCCGCCTGATGTCGACGTCCCGCCGGTGCGCGTGGCGACCATCGAGCCGCCGCCGAAGAAGGAAGAGAAGCCCAAGGAAGAGCGGACCCTGCAGACCGAGGTCCAGCTCGACGTCGAGGCCGAATCCGACCATCCGAATCCGATTTCCAACCTCGACCTGCCGGTCGAGAACTCCGAGCGTGAGGAGGAGAGCGACAATCCCGTGGCCAAGGGTCGCGAAGAAGCGGTCGCCGACTCCGAAATGGGCGGCAGCGGCGCGTTCATGGCGATCGGCGCCGGCGGCGGTTCGTCCGGCATGTTCGGCTCGCGCACTGGCGGCGGCCGCAAGCGCGCGGTCGGCAAGTTCGGCGGCAGCAAGGGCAGCGAGAGCGCGGTCGATGCCGCCCTGCGCTGGTTCAAGAAGCATCAGAGCCCCAACGGCATGTGGGACTGCGTCGGCTATCCGGCCAACTGCACCGAGGATCCGAAGTGCGAACCGGGCACCAAGCGTGAGGGCGATCCCAACGTCGCCATGACCGGCTACGCGGTCCTGTGCTTCCTGGGTGCCGGCTACGACCACCAGACCCCGAACAAGTACAAGGCCGTGGTCAAGAAGGGCATCGACTACCTGGTGTCCATCCAGAAGGCCGACGGCCTGCTCGGCGAGCGCAACTACGAGAACGCGGTCGCGACCATGGCCCTGGCTGAAGCATTCGCCATGACTGGCGACCCCGCGCTCAAGACCCCGGCGCAGAACGGCGTCAACGCCATCCTCGCCCATCAGAACACCGACATGAGCGACAAGGGCGGCAAGGACAGCGGCTACGGCAACGGCTTCGGCTGGGACTACGTCGCTCCGAACGCCCGCAACGACTCCTCTGTGTCTGGCTGGAACGTGATGGCGCTCAAAAGCGCCCTCGCCGGACAGCTCAATGTCGGCAACGGCATGGAAGGCGCCAAGAAGTGGTTGGAGCGTACCTGGAAGGCGACCAATCCCGACTGGGCCAAGCTCGACCCTTACAAGGGCGAGTCGCGCTACCCGTACTGCATCGACTCGGGTACCTCGGCGGTGCAGATCGCCCCGGCCCCCGGCCCCGGCGCCAAGTCCGCCGACGGCCTCGATCTGACGTGTGTCGGCGCGGTGTGCGCCGTGTTCCTCGGCCACCACGCCGGCGACACCATGCTCGAGACGCTGGCGAACTACATCATGGATCACGAGACGCCCAAGAGCTACCCCTGCAACACCTACAAGATGTACTACAACACCTTGTCGATCTTCCAGGTCGGTGGCGATCGCTGGAAGACCTGGAACGGGTCGGTCCGCGACATGCTGGTCAACTCGCAGAAGAAGGGCAACGGCTGCTTCGATGGCAGCTGGGACTTCACCGGCACCGCGTTCCCCGGCTACGATACCGGCCGCGTGCTGAGCACGGCATACTGCTGCCTGAGCCTCGAGGTGTACTACCGCTACGCCCAGGTGGCTGGCGGCAAGAAGTAGCCTGACACTCACCCTGGTGAGTCGGAAACCCCCGCCATCCGGCGGGGGTTTTTCGTTTTCAGGGGGCATCCGACGGGCTGGGGGCCGCATCGGCGAGGACACCGATTGTGCCGAAGCGCTCCAGGGTACCCTTGTCTTCCCCTCGCAGACGGGGGCGAAAAGGAGTCGCGCGTGGGTTTCCTGGGATTTCGGCGGCCGAAATGGAAGCATGGGGATGCGGACGTCCGTCTGCGCGCGGTCCAGGATCTCGCGGCGGACCATCAGGGTGTGTTCCGCGATCTCGCGCAGCAGGATCCCGATCCCCGGGTCCGTGCATCCGCCGCCGGCCGCGTGACCGATTCCGACGCACTCCAGGTGCTGTCTGTGCGGGGCGACGACGCGGTCAAACGCATCGCGCGCGAGCGACTCTCTGGGATCGGCGAGCGGCTGCTGCGCACCAAGCCCCTGAGCGCGTGCGGAAACGTGCTCGAAACGGTCAACGACCAGAAATCCCTCGCCGACCTCAGCATCAACGCGCAGGACGCCGCGGTGCGCGCGGCCGCATTCGCCAAGATGATCGGGTCCGAGGAGCCGAGTCAGGCGCTGCTGACCACCGTCGCCATCCAGGACGCTCGCGGCGACATGGGCGCGAAGGCGGTCGCGCTGATCGCGCGCCGCGGGCTGCTCAAAGATGTCGCGCGCAAAGCCAAGCATGGGGACGTTCGAGCCGCCGCCCTCGAACGCGCCGAGCGCGTCGAGGCCGAAGCCGACAAGCCATCTGCCGAGCAGGCTCGCCGCGCACGGCTTCGCGCCTTGGAAGCGCTCGCGCCGCAGCTGACGCGGCTGGCCGTCACCTCGGACTTCGACCGCGGCGAGGAGGAGTGGGGCCGTCTCGAGAGCGGTTGGCGCAATGCGCTCGCCCTCGCGCCCGAGCTTCCGCTTGAGGACACCGCGCAGCGTCTGCAGGACCGCCTCGACCGCACGCGACGCGACTTCAATGCGCGCCGCGACGCGGTGCGAGAACGTGTCGCGTCGGACGCGCGCGCGAGGGAGGATTTCCTGCGCGAGCTCGCAGCGCGTCCGCGAGTCTCCGGCGAAGAGGCGATGCGCGCACGCCAGGATGCCGCTGTGCGCTGGAAGGCGCTGGGCCTCCCGCCAGACGATGAGCGGGCAGCGCTCGAAAGCCGCCTCGACTCGGCGCTCGCCGCTCATGCGCCGCGTCCGTCCATCGCCCCTCAGGACCTCGGAGATGCGCCGTCGTTCCCCGAGGCTCCGGTCGTGGTGTTGACCCCCGAGCAGATCGACGAGCTCGAAAAGCTGTCCGCCGAGAGTGAATCACTGAGCCAGGCTCCGGATTTCAACGAGGCGATGCAACGCTATCAGCTCCTGCACAAGCGCTGGATGATGCTCACGGGCGACCTACCACCGAGCCATCCGTTGAAAGCGCGCTTCACCGCCGCCTACGCGGCGTTCAAGGCACGGCGCACCGCGGCCCGCGAGGAGCGGCAGGGGGCCTACGCCGAGCGCGTCGAGCGGCTGCGTGAACTGGTGGCCGAAGCCGAATCGCTGGTGCCCGTGTCGGCGACCGTGGGCGAGGATCCGGCCGCGATCCGCAGTCTCGATGCGCGCCTGAGGGATGTGCAGGCGCGGTGGAAATCCGTCGGTCCCGTGCGCCAGGGCGATGCCGCGTCGCTGCGGTCGCGCTTCCGCGCGGCGTGCGATGCCGCGTATGTCCCGGTCAACGCCAACCGCGAAGCCGAGGACTGGGAGCGGTTCGCCCACCTCGCGAAGGCGCAGGAGCTGACCGCGTCGGTCGAGGCCCTGGCCGAGAGCCAGGATTTCGGCGCCATCGCCGAGTCCGTGAAGAACGCCCATCGCCGCTGGAAGGCGCTCGGTCCGCTGCCGCGCGACCGCCAGCTCGAAGCCTGGCAGCGCTTCAAGGCCGCGTGCGACGCGCAGTTCGAGCGCTGCCGTCCCTACTTCGCCGAACTCGATGCGGTGCGCTCCGAGAACCTCGCGAAGAAGCAGGCGCTGGTCGCCGAGGCCGAAGCCTTGGCCAACGCGGGCTCTGGATTCGTCGGGCTCGCAGGCAGCCCGGCCGATCTCGCCGCCAAGCGCGCCGCCGCCGACCGCTTCAAGAGCATCCAGCAGGAATGGAAATCGATCGGTCCGGTGCCGCGCGAGCATGATCGCGAGTTGTGGAAGCGGTTCCGCGCGGTGTGC
The DNA here is from genome assembly GCA_013816415.1 of Planctomycetota bacterium. Taxonomy (GTDB): domain Bacteria; phylum Planctomycetota; class UBA11346; order UBA11346; family UBA11346; genus JACCZE01. The sequence goes on along the minus strand of JACDEN010000069.1, from coordinate 582 downwards.
GATGGATTCTTCGAGAGCCGCAAGGCGGAGTACTCCGCGCGCAGCGAGGAGGAGCAGGCCAACCTCGCCCGCAAGCTCGAGCTGTGCGCCGCCGCCGAGTCGCTCGCCGTCGCCGCTGAGGCCGGTGTCGCCGATGCGGCCCTGGCCAAACCCGCCGAGGACACCATGCGGGCGGTGAAGGATCTCCAGGCGAGGTGGAAGCTCATCGGCTATGTGCCGCGCGATCAGGTCGAGGCGGTGTGGGCGCGTTTCCGCACCGCGTGCGACCGCGTCTATGCCACGCTCAAGGAACACCTCGCCGCGGTCGAAGCCGGTCAGCAGGCGAACCTCGAGAAGAAGCGCGAGATGATCAAGGAGCTCGAGCACATCTGCGCCCACGAGAATCCGCACTGGTTCATCGACGACGTACGCGATCTGCAGCGGCAGTGGCGTGACATCGGCTATGTGCCGCGCGACGCCCGCGACGAGGTCAACGCCCGCTTCAAGGAGCTCACCGATCGGGCGCTTTCGGCCAGCCGCCGGAACTGACGGCGCGGGTCGTCCCGCGGGCCGCTCCACCGCAGGTTCGGCACGGCGCTGGCT
>JACDEN010000511.1 GCA_013816415.1 Planctomycetota bacterium | reverse complement strand
CGTTCACCCTGACCTCGTCGGCGATGCGCGCCGAGCAGGTCGGCCAGGTGCACCATCCCGAACTCGGCGGCATGCTGCTCGGCGGATACGGCCTGCAGATCTATCCGCTGGCGGCGCGCGGCGGTGAGGACGTGCGCATCACCATCAACATCGATCTGGTGAAGGGTTCGGAATTCTGGATACTGATGCGCGGCGTCCCGCCCGACCAGGCCTACCAGTTCCGCTTCGGCGCCTATCAGGGCAAATGGATGACCATCTGCCGCGGCGAGGGCGAAGAGGGGACCATCTCGCCGGGCTTCCTCACCATGCGTCCGCTGCGCGACCGCAACATCACCACCACCTCGCCGCACAAGTCCGAGCAGCTGAAGAAGCGCCTGGTGGTGGAATCGGTCGGCTCGCGCCTGCTCTTCACCGTCGACGACCAGGAGCCGCTGGTGGTGCGCGACGTGCATCCGCTGGGCGCTCCGCTCGGTCCGCACCTGGCGGTGGCGACCAACAACGCGCAGGTGCTGGTGCGCCAGCTGATGGTCGAACGCCGGCGCAGTCCGCTGATGGTCGCCTCGTTCGCGATCGGCAACGAACTGCTGCGGCAGGGGCTTCATCAGCAGGCCATCGATTTCTACCGCAACTTCCTCGAGGAGCACAAGGATGCGGGCGAGGCGGTCGAGACCGCGTTCATGCTGTGCATGGCTCTGGTGCAGTCGGGACAGGTGGTCGAGGCCGAGCGCGAGATCCGCCAGTTCCTGTCGTCGCACATCGAGCATCCGCTGGCGCAGGACGCGATGTTCGAGCTCGCCTGCCTGCACCTGCAGAATCCCGCCGGCGGCATCCGCCGCGCCGTGCAGGAGATCCTCTCGTATCAGGAATCCGGCGACTTCGTGCGCACGCGCTTCTGCCTGTGGCTGATGCCCTTCCTCAGCCAGGTGGTGCGCGAGCGCGGGCTGTCGGCGGATCTCGAGCACGACCTCAAGATGCTGCGCAGCCTGATCAAGGGCTCGCCCGACGAATCGCCGCTGCTCTCGACGCTGTCGGCGACGCTGACCACCCATATCCGGCTGTACCTGAACCGTCTGGTCGATGCCGACGACGCGGTCGGATTGGCGGAGGCGCGCGCGGCGATGGAGCGCTGCAAGGCCCTCGGCTTCAAGTTCACCATCGGCGAGCAGCGGCTGCTGTCGGACTTCGTGGTGCTCGCGCGCCATCTCGAGATGGTGAACGACGCGTCCGAAACCGTGCTGTGCATCGGCCGTGGCGAGGACAATCCGACCACGCTCTTCGATTTCGTCCGCGACTTCCTGGTACTGGTCAATCTCGGCTGCAGCGAGCAGCTGCTCGCCGCGCTCTCGGGCGAGGATCTCACGCCGGTCGAGCACCTGCTGCGCGCCGGATTGCACCTGCGCGTCGGCGAGACCGAGCGCGCGAACATCGATCTCCAATGGTGCTTCCGCCTCACCGACGTGCTCGAGACCGAACGCACGTCACTGGTCATCCTGCTCGCCGCGCGCCTCGGCTGCTTCTGCCTGGGCTACCTGCCGTGGGAGCTGGTCGAGGACGGCCTGAAGCCGATCGGCGAGGATCCGCAGGGCAAGACCCTCGCCGCGATCGCCGCCTGGCTCGCGCAGTGCATGGGCCACCAGGATATCGCCGCCCGCATGTACCGCTCGCTGATGACGCCCGGGACCGGCCTGGTGCTGATCGCGAAGCAGGGATTGGCGGGGCTCGGACAGCTGTAGGCATGAGAAACTCCGGAAAGTAAGCGTATCCGGCGTCGGAAGGTTCAGACCATCTCGATGTCGATCAGCTCGACCGCCGTTCACCCCGCCCGATCCAGTACCCGATACCCGATCGCCTCGCTGACGTCGTCGATCGACACGCCCTCGCGGGCGTCGAGGTCGGCGATGGTGCGTGCGACCTTCAGGATGCGGTCGTAGGCGCGCGCGCTCAGGCCGAGCTCGTCGACCGCCTGCCGCAGCAGCGTCAGCGCCTCGTCGGCCGCCTGCAGGTGCCTGGTCAAGGCGCGGTGCTCGAGGGCGGCATTGGCCGTGCCTTGGCGCGCGATCATCCGGTTGCGCGCGCGGGCGACGCGTTCGCGGGCGTGCGGTGTGGTCTCGCCGCCGCCATGGGCGGAGAGCAGCTCGGGCTTCTGCGCGGGGACCTCGAGGTGGATGTCGATGCGGTCGAGTAGTGGCCCCGAGATGCGACTGCGGTAGCGGTGGACGGCATCGACGTTGTCGACACAGCGCCGCGAGGGATGGCCGAGATAGCCGCACGGGCACGGATTCATCGCCGCCACCAGCATGGTGCGGCTCGGAAAGCGCAGGCGTCCGCCGCCGCGCGAGATCGTCAGGTGTCCGTCCTCGAGCGGCTGACGCAGGGTCTCGAGCACGTTGCGGCTGAATTCCGGCAGTTCGTCGAGGAACAGCACACCGTGATGGGCGAGGCTCACGTCTCCGGGCCGCGGGATCGATCCACCGCCGATCAAGCCCACCGGCGAGACATTGTGGTGTGGCGATCGGAACGGTCGGATGCGCACCAGCCCCTGCCCAGGCGGCAGCAGGCCGCTGATCGAGTGCACGCGCGTCACGTCGAGCGCCTCGTCGAGCGTCAACTCAGGCATCAGGCCGGGCAGACGACGCGCGAGCATGGTCTTTCCCGAACCCGGCGGGCCGATCATCAGCATGTCATTGACAATGGACCCCATGTCCTACGTTTAGACCCATGGACCCAACCCCTGCCCCCCGTCCCAAAGCCTACAGCTACCTGCGGTTTTCTACCCCCGAGCAATCCCAGGGGGACAGCACGAGGAGACAGCGGGAGCTAGCCTTTGTCTATGCGCAAGCACACGGGTTAGACCTAGATCAGAGTTCCTACCAAGACCTAGGGGTGTCGGCGTTCAGGGGTAAGAACTCCAAGGTGGGAGCCCTGCGAGCCTTCTTAGATGCCATTGAAGAAAACATCATTCCTCAGGGCTCATTTCTATTAGTGGAGAGCTTGGACCGGATTAGCCGGGATCAGATCCTCGATGCTCAAGGACTGTTTCTCCAGATCGTGAACGCGGGGGTGACTCTGGTGACACTGGCGGATCAACGGCTCTATTCCAGAGTGACGATCAACGCCAATCCAACGGATCTAATCATCTCTCTCTTGACCATGATCAGAGCTAACGAGGAGAGCGCCACCAAGTCACGCAGGCTTAAGGCATCGTGGGCCAACAAGCGGATCAATGC
>JACDEN010000510.1 GCA_013816415.1 Planctomycetota bacterium | reverse complement strand
CTTCTTCTCATCGACGCTTGCGAACAGATCGGACGATCGCCCCACCGACTCCGCCGACCCGAGTAGCAGCATGCCATGTGGCTTCATGGCGAAGTGGAAGGTGCGAAAGACCTTCGTCTGCAAGACCGGGGCCAGATAGATGAGCAGGTTTCGGCAACTGATCAGATCAATCTTCGAGAAGGGTACATCAACGGTCACATCGTGCTTGGAGAATACGCACAGATCACGGACAGACTTGTTGATCCGATATCCCAGCGGATCTTTGGTGAAGTAGCGTGCAAGTCGATCGGGTGGGACATCTGCTGTGGCCGTCGCGGAGTAGCGGCCGGACCGCGCCTTGGTCAGCGCCCACTCGCTGATGTCGGAGCCGAACATCTGGATGGTCGGGATCGACGGGGAGTCTTTGAGATACTCCAACAGCTCGATGGCGATCGAATATACTTCCTGACCGGTCGAGCACCCCGCCACCCAGATGCGAATGGCATCAGTCGGTAGGCGGTTCTTCATGAGCACTGGGAAGATGATCGTTGGAAGGGCCGCAAACGTGGCTCCGTCGCGGTAGAAGCTCGTCACGTTGATGAGCAGATCCTTGACCAACGCAGCGGTTTCCTCTGGATGCCCTTCGATGAACTGCTCGTACTCTTCGAGCGACGGCAGATCGAGCAGGCCGAGACGTCTCAGAAGCCGACGCTTGATGGTGGTTGGCCGATACTGCGTAAAGTCGATTCCCGCACGCGTCCGTACCATCTCGATGATCGCTGTGAGGTGCTTGTTGTCTTCTGGAAGCGCGGCGATACCGTCTGCACCGTCTGCACCGTCTGCACCGTCTGCACCGTCTGCACCGTCTTTCTCTGCCAGCAGGGGGAGTACTTCCCGTAGGTCTGGGAAGCCGCTGCGGGCGATCTTCTCGATTTCCTGGGCGATCTCGTCTGGCGGCAGGACGACATCGACGCAGCCGTGGTCGATGGCATTTTTCGGCATACCGCCGTGCTCAGCGGTGTCGTCCTGAGCGAAGGTGATGCCCCCGGAAGCTTTGATCGCGGCGAGGCCGAGGGTGCCATCGGTTCCCGTGCCTGATAGGACGACTCCGATGGTCCGGCCGGGGCGGACGCGTGCCAAGGATTGGAAGAAGAAGTCGATCGACAGGTGTGGTTTTGGCGATTCATCGCGCGGGATTGTGCGCAGGACTCCATGCTCGACCGCGAGGCTGGTGTTGGGCGTGATGATGTAGACGTGATCGGGACGTATCTCGACACCGTCATCGGCTGGCAGGATCGGCAGTCGGGTGAGACGGGATAGGATGACGGGCAGTTGGCTGTCGTGAGTCGGGTCCAGGTGCTGGATGAAGACGAAAGCCATGCCCGTGCTCGTGGGGAGCTTGGAGAGGAAGCTCGTCAGGGCATTCAAGCCACCAGCGGATGAGCCGACGCCGACGATCGGGAACGGGGCATCGTCCGACGATTGAGCGGAATTATCGGATGCAGGAGCCATGGACTGGGTTGAGCCGGCGGTTGATTCGACCGGGGGCGTCTGGGTCGGATCAGAGTGTTCAGTGGCCATGCTCTCCCCCCGCCTTCCACGGCTCAGGGGCACTACGCCCACCAAGGGGATGAAGGATGCCCCAAGTAGCGATGAAAGCCACGCAAACCTGAGCTACCATAAGCAACGATGCGTGGGCCGGACTTCTGGCTCGATGAAGCTGACAATCGGCCTGCCTCAGCGAGCCCAATCGGCACCGACACCTGCCCCCCCGAACGCGCCCGAGGCGAGAATGCCGCCACGCTGAACCTCCGTCTGGTGCTCATCCCTCTCACACTCCGCTCCTGTCGGCGGAGAATTCTTGGGCATGATGCTCGTTAAGATTCAAGCACCCATCGGATACATGCTTGGTCACGGTTATCGGCGTCGCTTCAGGGCCGACCGGCCGTGACAGCTGCCGGCGCTTCCGTACCCGCATCAGCCATCGCAGGCGTTCGCGGCGGCAGGAGGAAGTCCAACGGCCGCAACATCACCCGCGTGCCCAAGCGACGCAGCAACTCGCGCACGTCGGCGGCCGGCACCTGGAGCGCGCGCAGCGCCGTCCACAGGCTGAGGGTGAAGCTGACGCCCAGGTTGAGCAGGAACATGATGAAGATGCCGGACACCGCGAGCATGAACCAGGCGTTGGAGTACCAGCCGTCGGCCAAGCTGCCGCACGCGGTGAACAGCATCCCGGTCGACAACGTCACGTGACGCACGTCGAGAGGCGCGCCGAGGAAGTGCCCGATCGCGGGGACCATGCCGAGCATCAGGCCGAGACTGATGTTCGAGCCCCAGTCGCCGATGTGCCGCTCCCAGGTGGCGCTCCAGCGCACCATCCGCGCGTGGCCGAGACGCGAACCCAGGCGATGGTCGGCGATGCCCTGCGGGATGCGCCGCCAGGTGCTCCAGTTGTCGAGCCACCCGCCGGCCAGCGCTGACAGCCACAGCAGGACGCCGGTGAGCGCGGCGAAGAACACGGTGCCACTGGTGAGCGGGCTGAAGCTCTCGTACGTCCGCTGCGCGGTCTGGTGGTCGAGAAACGCGCCGCCGGACAGCCGCTGCCACATCGCGGTGAAGGCGAGGGCTCCGAGCGCGACCATCACCACGTTGCCGGCGGCCGCCGCGAGCTGCGAATGGCAGATGCGCGCCATGCGGTCGACGATCTCGTCGAAGCGGCCGTTGCCGCGCCCGTCGCGCAGGATGGTGGCGATCGTCGCCGCGGTCATCGCCGGATGCTTGGTCGCCAGCACCAGGTGCAGGTGGTGCAAAAGCAGGAACGTGATCGCGTAGATGACGCCGTAGACCAGGCCGTGCAGGAAGTCGGAGATCGGCAGGCGCGCCGCCAGCAGCTTGGCTGCCGTGGTGCCGACCATCAGCACGCCGCCGCCGCCGGCCGCGAGCAGCAGATGCGCGTACTCGCGGCGCGAGCCGGCGATGAAGTGCTCGCCGGTGCGCGCCGAGCGCTCGACGATGCGGCGGTGCAGCTGGCGCAGGTTGCCGGTGGTCAGGGCTCTCAGGCTGCGCGCCTCGTGCAGCTGGAGCACCACGCGCGTCAGCAGGCGCTGCGCCAGCTCGGAGCGCTCGCGCGATGGCGGCGTCGCGATGATCTGCCCGAGCAGGTCGAGGCGCTCCAGGCAGCGATCGAGCACGTCGAGGCTGTACACGATGTCGACCGAGATTCCCGCTCCCCACACCGTGCGGTTGAGCTC
>JACDEN010000509.1 GCA_013816415.1 Planctomycetota bacterium | reverse complement strand
CACCCAGACCTACCGCTTCGACCACTCCTATTTCAAGTTCCCGGAGGGCTTCCCCCTCGGCGACTGCCACGGCCTCGCGGTCGACAAGCGCGACCACGTCTACCTGCTGCAGCAGAACGGCGATGAGAAGCATCCCGCGCTGTGCGAGTTCGACGAGAAGGGCCAGTTCGTCCGCGGCTGGGGCAACCGCTTCAACAAGGGCGCGCACGGACTCGCCTATGACCGCAAGGGCGACCAGGAGTTCCTCTACATCGTCGACTACGAGAACGGCGGCACGATGGTGAAGTGCACGCTCGAAGGAAAAGAGGTGCTCGAGATCAAGGGCGCGCCCAAGCACGCCGCCTATCCCAATGGCGAAGGCTACAAGCCGACCGACGTCGCCATCGCCCCCAACGGCGACATCTACATCACCGACGGCTACGGCGCGTCGCTCATCCACCGCTACGACGCCGCCGGAAAATACCAGCAGACCATCGGCTGGAAGGGCAAGGGCCCCGGCCAGTTCGAGTGCCCGCACGGCATCTGCATCGATGCCCGCGGCGCCGAGCCGGTGCTTCTGGTTGCCGACCGCGCGAACGTGCGCGTGCAGGTGCTCTCGCTCACCGGCGAGCACAAGCAGACCATCATCTCGCGCGGCCTGCGCTATCCCTGCACCATCCGCGTCGCCGGCGATCTCACGATCATCCCCGACCTGTTCGGCGCGGCGATCGTCTGGGACAGGGACTACAAGCACGTCGCCACCATCGGCGCGCATCCCGACATGAAGCCCGGCCAGTGGCCGAGCCACGTCGCCGGCTATCCGAGCGTGCCGCGCGAAGACCGCATCGACGGCCGCTTCATCAGCCCGCACGGCATCACCCGCGATTCGAAGGGCAACATCTTCGTCGGCGAGTGGCTGCGCGATGGCGGCCGGTTGACCAAGCTGTCGCCGGCCTGAGGGCGCACCGGAGCCGAGCAGCTCGGCCCGGATATCGTTGACGTCAGTGCGAAAAGGCGGCCGCCAGGCCGCCTTTTCCATTGGCCCTCGGTGAGGGCTAAAGCCAATCGATCGTCGGACGTCCGACGTCCGACGTCGTGGACAGCCAGAGACGGACATGTGCGGAGAGCGCCACGCTGAACACCTGCGGTGCGCGCCACGCCGAAGCCCAAACGGGGCTGACGGTCCATGGCACGCGACCGTTCTGGGCGGTCACCGCCAGCGGGATGCCCTCATTTGCGCAGCGGCATCGGCGACTGCGACTGATCCGGCGCGTGCGGCACCAGTGGCCGCGACGGAGCGGGAGCCGGGGAGGGTTCCTTGCCGCGGATCATCGGCTGCGAGAGGTTGATGGTGGCGGACAGCCAGGGGGACTCGACCCGCCCCGACCAGACATCGGCGATCGGCGGATCGTCATAGGCCGGGCTGGCGAAGACCGCGCGCAGCCGGGTGGTGGTTCCGGGCGCGGTGTTCGCGAGCACCGGCTGCCATTGCGTCGGCTCGGTGACGACGGCGGTGAGCGTGCAGCTCTTTTCCGGCCCGAGCGTCAGGACCGACGGCACGTTCTTCCGCCACTCCCCGTGGTCGATTTTGCGGACCACGATGATGGCGCCCGCCGGATCCATCACCTCGAACGACAGCTGCGCATAGCCCCATGAGCACGACTCGCTCCACACCTGCCGCTTGATGGATGCGTGGTTGGTGAGCTGCACGGTGACGACATCCCCTGAGAGCACGGCCCCCTCCTTCGCTGCGGTGGGGACGATCTCGAGGGTCAGACCAGCTTCGGGGACGGCCTTGCCGCGCTGCAGCACCTCGGGGGGCGGCGCATCGGCGGCGGTGGTCAGGGAGGCGAGGATGAGGAGGACGGTCACCGGGAGAAGCGTGGAGGTCATAGGTGGATTGGACGGGGGAGCGCCGGAAAGGTTCCCAACAGGGGATGGACGATCCAGCAATCGGAGCCTCAGGCCGGGCCTGCTCCCGCGCGCACCGCAGGCGCGAGCTCGAGCTTTGGCTTTGGTGTCGGCTTTGGCTTGAGCTTGAGCTCGAGCGGTAGCTCTAGGATCCCTCCGTAACTCTTCGCAGCCGAACACCTGCGGTGCGCGCCAACACCTGCGGTGCGCGCCGAAGCCAGCATGATCCTTGACCCGTCCATCTCTCCAAAGATCCGCATGATCCATCGCATGGATCCCATGACGGTTGGCTCAGGGACTTCACCCGTCCAGATGTCGCCTGAGCCAGGCGATGTCGCTGAGATCCTTGTCGCGATGGGCCGCGAGCTTGTTCGTGAGCAAGTCGGCCTTGCCAAGCACCGGAACCGAGAGCCCATCGACGTCGACCACCACGCGATGCGGCCAGGCATCGCTGAAGAGGACCCCGTCGATGCCAGTCAGCAGATCGATGCGGCTGGGTTCGATGCCCAGCTGGATCACGGTATCGGTGCGAAGCAGATCCTCGACCGTGATCCCTGCGTCAGGCGCGCCGAAGCGGACCAGCGACGACCGGACGCGGCCGGCATTGTCCGGGGTCGCATGGATCCAGATGTCGATGTCACCGGTCGCTCGCGGATACCCGTGGGCCGCCAGCGCATAGGCGCCGACGACCAGGAATTCAACGTGGTCGGTGGACAAGCACGACAGCATGTCTCTGAAGTCGGGGTTCAGCATGGAGGCCTTCCTTGAACGCCCAGGCGTCCAGCGCCAATCGCCACATCATGGCCATCGACGTACCTGCCGAGTCCATACGGTCGGGCTCGCGATCATGGAGCCGCGCGATCGTGATCCTCAGGTCGCGCATGGGTTCATCGTACGTTGATGATGACCGGTTCAAGGCGCCTGGCGCGGGTATTGACGGGGAAGGGAGGTATGACCCGTCCATAAATGACTCCAGCGAATCGGCGGCGATGGTCAGGGAGGCGAGGATGAGGAGGAGGGTCACGGGGAGGAGCGTGGAGGTGGAGATCATAGGTGGTTTGGACGGGGGAGGGCCGGAAAGGTTTCCGAGAGTCGATGGACGATCCAGCATCCAGATGTGCATCTGGCGTTGGCTCTGGCTCTGTCGCACTGATCGGAAGATCGGGAAGGGCTCTAAGAGCCGAGGGACCTATGACCCGTCCATAGATCATATCGGCCATAGATCATATCTTAATTTGAGTGTAAATACCCTGTATGAAACCCACCTCCTCCAGCGTCCGATGGTCCCTCGCCTCCCTCATCGCGGTGGCGCTGTCCGCCGATATCTCAGCCGTCGATTGGGATGGCAA
>JACDEN010000508.1 GCA_013816415.1 Planctomycetota bacterium | reverse complement strand
TCCTGAGGTCGAACAGGAAGCTGTGGTTCGCGCTGGAGGTGGCCTCGGCCGCGTAGGCGCCGGTGAGCAGGAATCCCCAATATTGCGGGTAATTCACGATGCGCGTGGTCGCGCGCCAACGCTCGGCGTATCGCCGCTGCGCGAAGAGGATCGCCTTGGCGGGATTCACCAGCAGCGGGAGATCGCACGAGCCGGTCTCCTCCTGCAGCACGCGCTCCTCGCCGCAGAGTCGGTAGAAATCGCAATCGAAGTCGGCTTGGCCGTCGCCGAGGTCGTGCTCGTACGCGATCACCGGCACCGTCGGCGCGCCGACCGCATCGAGCGCCGCCCAGCAGGCTCCGTGCGTGCTGACGACGACCGCGTCGAAGGGGCGTTCACGGTACAGCTCGGCGAGCGTGGCCTTCAGCCAGCTCCAGATCGCGTCGACCTGCTCGCAGAGCACGCCGTCTTCCATTCGCGCCGGAAATCCCGCCTGGCGGCTCGCCACCACCGCGAAGCGCTCGTCGACCAGCGCGACCTTCTTGTTGGTCTTGCCGATATCGATGACCGCGACGATGGGCATGGCCGGCAGGCTATCGGCTATCGGCTATCAGCTATCAGCTATCGGCTATCAGCTATCGGCTATCCCGCGATCCGCAGCAGTTCCTCTTCGGCGGCCTTGGTCCAGACCCCGTTCTTCAGCAGGGGTGCGAGGGTCGGGAAGCGCTTCACCAGCGCGTCGATCTCCATCAGCGGAAAAGCGCCGAGCTGGGGATAGACGACGATCTTGCCGGCGATGGTGCGGTCTCGTACCGCATTGAGGCCGTCGATCGCGCCGCCCATGCCGGCGATCGCTCCGATCGAGAGGTTGGTGTCGAGCGTGCCCGCCACGACGTTGCCCAGCACCACGCGCATGTCCTCCATGGTGCTGCCCGAGGTGCCGATGAAGTACAGTCCCTTCGCGCACACCTGGTCGAGATCGATGGCGCACGGGGTGTCGGCGGCGATGCCGGCGAAGACGTTGATGATGCCGCGTGGGGCGGCGTCGCTGATCGCCTGCTGGACCAGCGACGGCACCGGGGCCATCAGGAAGCAGTAGTCCACCGGGGAGCGCGGTGCGTCCTGCTCGGGATTGTAGAGCCGGACCTCGACCCCGCGCGCGGTCGCGAAGGGCGCGACGCGCTCGCTCAGCGCACGGGCGCGCTCGGGATTGCGCACGCCGCCCTCGACCAGCGAACCGGCGCGCGACGAGGCGATCGCGCGCACCATGGCCATCACGCCCATCGGTCCGCCGGCTCCGACCACGTTCACGTGGTCCCCCGGGCGCAACTCGCCGCTGGCGGGGATCGTCTTCAACGCGTCACTGATGCGCAGGGTCGCGGTGGTCGCGATGCGCACATTGCCGTAGTGGACGCGGCCGATCGGCACGTTCAGGCGGCGCCCGAAGCGCGCTCCGCCGGTGGCGATGGCGATCAGGCCGTTCTTCGCGACCAGCGGGAACAGGCTCTCGAGTTCAGCGGCGTCGGCGCCGGCGACCAGCAGATCGCTCACCGTTTCGCGTCCGAGCAGTTCGCGCGTGACGGTGGTGAATCCGGCGCGCGCGATCGGCGACCGCAGGCAGAGTCGGCGGGCATCCGCGGGGATGTCGACGCCGGTGAGATCGGCTGGCCCCGCCACCAGCACGGTTCCACCGGGGGCGAGGGTCAGGCGCTCGCGCGTGCGGAACGCGTCCTCGACGCAGGCCCAGGGCTCGACCAGCGCCAGCTGGCTGGCGCTGCGGTCCTCGGGGACCGCCAGCAGGTAGCTGACGCCGTCGGCGGACACCGTCACGCGCTCGTCGAGCAGCACGAACTGCTGAAGCCCGCCTTCGAAATTGTAGCCGAAGGCGCCGTTGGAGCCGGCGGTCTTGAGATCGCGGAAATCGGCCTGGACCAGGTAGCGGCCGCCGACGGCCACGCTGCGGACCGCTGATCCCACCGACAACACCCGCAGCACGACCTCGTGGCCGGGAACCGTCGCGGCGTGGTCGGGGACATAGCTGGGGATGTCGCGCAGGATGTCGGCTCCCAGGTGGGCCAGGACTGCGGTCTTGCGGGGGTGCTGGCTGAATTGATGCAAAAGCTTCATATCCGAGAAGCAGAGGCCGACGCACTCGACGCGCCCGATGAATTGGGTCGGCCCCGGCGTCGGCACCTTTTTGCGATCGGTGAGCCGGAGTTCGTCGGGCCCCACCAATTCCACCGCCATCTGGCACTCGGGAATCATGGCGGCATCTTGGCCCGGATGGGGTCGACACAAGGCGACCCGAGGTGCCGGCAGGTGTGACTTCCAGATCCCTCCGGTTGATGCAACCCAATGCGTTGACCCCGTTAAGCTGCTATCTATGGTCAGGGGCGATAGGAGCGCCGACCATGGCCAAGATGAGCGTGATGTTCGGGTCGAATGTCGAATCCGAGCACAACCTGGACCGCGACGAGATGAAGATCGGCCGCGCCATGGATTGCGAAATCATGGTCGACAACCTCGGTGTGTCGCGCCACCACTGCACGATCGTCCGCGAAGGCGACAACTGGGTCGTAGTCGATGGGGGATCGAACAACGGGACGTTCGTCGGCGGCCAGAAGATCAAACGCCACACCTTGAAGCACGCCGATCGCGTGGTCCTGGGAAAGCACAGCCTGCTGTTCGATCAGCATGGCACGGTCGAAGGCGCCGACGCCTCCGGCAAGAAGAAGGGCCCCGCCGGCATGGGCGGCGAGATGACCATGTTCGTCGACCAGGCGGCGCTCGCCAAGGTCATGTCGACCAAGCGCATGGGTTTGGCCCTGCAGCAGGGCGGCCGCGAAGTCGTGGTGCCGCTCATCCGCGAGGAGACGACCATCGGATCGAAGGGCGCGGACGTGCCCTGCAAGGCGTTCCTGGTCAAGCCCATCCAGGCCAAGATCGTGCGCAGCGGCGAGGGCCACAAGGTCGTCAATGCCGGAGGCTGGCGCGCGGTTCGCGTCAATGGCGCCAAGATCACCAGCCAGGATCTCAAGGCCGGTGACATCATCCTCATCGCGGGCGCGACCTTCACCTACAAGCCGGCATGAGGCCAGCGGTCCCGCCCGGACTGGCGGCGGGAGCGTTGGCGTTACTCGGGCTGCTCATGGTGGGATGTGCGCGTTCGCACCCGTCGCCCCAGACCCAGCTCTATCATCCCCCCGCCTACCATCCCGAGCAGTTCCCCGACATTCCCCTGTTCCCCTTGGGCGGCTACGTGC
>JACDEN010000068.1 GCA_013816415.1 Planctomycetota bacterium | reverse complement strand
GCCCGGGGGTAGGCCCGCAGGGCCGTAGGGGCGAAGCCCCTGAGCAGACACTCCGCTACTTCGCTATCTTCACCAGCTCGACGTCGAAGATCAGGATCGCGTTCTGCGGGATCTTCGGCAGCTGCCCGGCCTCGCCGTAGCCGAGCTCCGGCTTGATGGAGAGCTTCCAGTGATCGCCTTCGCGCATCATGGCGAGCGCCTCGGTCCAGCCCTTGATCACCTCGGTCACGCCGAACGACGTGGGGCCATCGCCCGACTGGTCGAAGATGTTCCCGTCGACGAACATGCCTTTGTAGTTCACCAGCACATGATCGCTGAGCTCGGCCTTCTTGGCCCCTTCGGGCGCACTGCTGATCACCTCGTATTGCAGACCGCTCGCCGTGGTCTTCACCTCAGGACGCTTGGCGTTGTCGGCGAGCCACGCGCTATTCGTCTTGCCACTCGAGCCAGCCATCGGCTCGGGCGGTTTGGCTTCGAAGAGCTTGTCGAGGGCGGGACGCAGCGACTTGAAGGAGTCGTCGCTGATCACGTAGAAATACTTGATGTAGCGCTCCTGCGCCTTCTGCGCGCGATCCTTGCCTGAGAGCTTCTTCGGCTCCGGCTTCTTCTCGCCGGTGGCATCGTCCTTCTTCTCCTCCGGCGGCTTCTTCGCATCCTCGTCGGCGGACGGCTCGTAGCTGACGAACAGCACCATGTAGCGGTTGTGGCCGGCGGGTTTGCCGTCCTTCTTGCCATCCTTGTTGCCGTCCTTGTCCTTGTCGCCCTCCTTCTTGTCGTCGGTCTTGGCTGCGTCGCCCTTGACCGCCTTGTCGGCCGCGGTGTCGGCCTCGTCGTCCAGCGCGACCTCGCCGAACATCAGGTTGTAGTGCAGTCCATCCTTGGTGGTGATGTCGAGGCGGCCCTCGTTTCCGATCACCGTCCGCTTGCTGCCGTCGGATACCGCGACGTGCGGCGAATCCTTGTCGAGCCGGGGATCGATAGCGTTCGGCGGCAGCAGGAAGAACCCGCGGCGTTCCAGCCACTGCGGCTCGAACGGACGCACGCCCGCGAGCTTCATCGAGGTCAGGCCGGAGACGATCGACGAAACCGCGCTCTGCGCCACGCGCTTGTCGGCGGGGGGCGTCGGGGTGCTCCAATCGCCGCCCGCGCCCTGGCGCGCGAGCTTGGTCTCGGCACGCATGTCGATGCGGCCCTGCTCCTCGTTCACCGAGTAGTCGGCAATAGTCAGTTCGCGGATGTCCTCGGGCTTGATCTTGATCGGATCGGCCTCGACATAATCGACGAACTTGGTGCTGAGATCGCTCGGCGTCACCTTGGCGGTATAGACCTCGGTCGAACTGATCTCGCGCATGAAGTACGCGCCTTCGCTGCCCGGGCTGCGGTTTCCCACCACCAAGTCCGCGACCACCTTGCCGGTGGTGTCGGTCATGGTGATGCGCTTGCCGCGGCCCTTCTTGATAGTCAGGTCCTTATCGAGCGGATCGACCAGCCCGAGTTCCTCGAAGCGCTTCGGATCCTTGGTGACCAGACGTCCGAGCCGCACCCCGAGGAATCCCGTGCACGCCTCCATGACCTTGGGATTGGCGTCGGCGGGGAAGTCGAAGTGGCTGAGGATCGACCAGGTCGTTCCCGAGCGCTTGACCTCGAGCATCTTCGGCGTGCTCATGGCCTCGTCCCAGTCGACCACGCGCAGGCTCGAGATCTGCTCGGGGATCACCTTGCCGCCGAAGACCGGCTTGCTGTCCTGGAGGACGTGCGCCGGTGTGTGGTGGATGGCCGGCATCACCCAGGCGGGGATGAGCGTGAGGCCGGCGAGCGTGCCGAGGA
The DNA here is from genome assembly GCA_013816415.1 of Planctomycetota bacterium. Taxonomy (GTDB): domain Bacteria; phylum Planctomycetota; class UBA11346; order UBA11346; family UBA11346; genus JACCZE01. The sequence continues at coordinate 7,738 of JACDEN010000068.1, read as the reverse complement.
CGATGGGCAGTTTGTTCATGGTGTTCCTGTCGTCGGTCGATTAGGCGGCGCGCTTGCGCGCGGCGGGCACATGCGCGCGCTCGCTGGCCAGGCGCTTGAAGAAGACCACGAGCACGAGGATCGCCAGGAAGACCGCCGGAATACCGGTGGCCAGCCACTTCACGTGGTCCTGCGCCTTCTCGACCTCGTTGCGCTGCTCGGCCTTGGCCTTGCGCCGGGCCTCCTCCTTGCGGTCGTTGATGGCGTTGATCTCGAGCTCGACGCGGCGCTGGCCCTGCTTCTGGGCCTGGGCGGTGGCGTTGGCCTTGGCGGCCTCGTCGAGGTCCTCCTTCGCGGAGATGTTCGAGATCTCGCGCCGGAAGTCCGACTGCGCGCGCTCGATCTCGTTCTCGGCGGCGGTTTCCGCCTGGTCGGTGAGCGTGCGCACCTTGTCCTGGGTCACGCGGTAGACGTTCTCGAGGCGCTCGAGGGGCCGCGGCGCCGGACGGCGCGTGCGCAGTTCGAGGTAGGCCTTGTCGTTGAACAGCTGGTCGACGGCGTTGGCGACGAACTGCACATTGCGCAGGTCGAGCAGCGCGCGGTACTGGTCGTCGGACAGCTGGCCGCCGGTGTTGCGGTAGAACTGGTAGAACTGGTCGTTCGCGAAATCGGTGTCGGCGATCAGGATGACGTGCACCGGCTTGGCGCTCGGGACCCCGGTCCGTTTCTCGCTCACCGTCGGGGCCGGAGGAGCGGCGTCGCCGTCCTTCTTGGCCGCGTCGCCTTCCTTTGGCGCGGCCGGCTTCATCGTCGGATCGACTTCAGGATAGGCGCTGGGCATGGTGCCGCCGACCTCGACGGCGAGCACCGGGGGATTCTCGGCCTTCCCCTGCTCACGGCGCCGGAACTGCGACATGTCCTTGAGGCCGCTGCGGCCCATCGGATCGGTCTGCATCAGGTCGTCGAGCATCACCGTTCCCCACGGATAGCCGGCGGTCGCCCACACCAGCGGCGTGATGGTGAGCAGCGGCGACTTGTCCTTCGCTTCGCCGATCACGCCTGAGAACGGCATCAGCAGCGAGGTGATGCCCGAGGCGGCGCCGCTGGCCGAGCGCGTATGCTCGGCGTTGACCCATATGAACGGCGGCGGCGTCAGGCCGCGGTACATGTGGCTGGGATTGTAGTCCGACCAGAGGATGCGGCTCTCGTCGAAGTCCAGGCCGAGCGCCTTCCACAGCGGCTTGATGTCGCCCTTCTTGGGAGCGTTCTCGTCGGGCTGGCCGTAGGGATTCGCGCTCTTCTTCGGCTTGCCGGGAATCAGCTCCTGCTTCGATTCGAAGGCGGGGAGCGGATCCTCGAGCAGCAGTGCCGCGCGGCCGTTCCACACGTAATCGTGCAGGCGTTCGATCTGCGGCTGGGTCAGGGTCGACGGCTGCGGCACCACCAGCACCTCGACGTCGTCGGCGACCGGGCTGTCGAGCAGCACCGAGCGCACGTCGTACTGCTTGCGCCATTCCTTGACGATCTCCCACTCCGGAGTCGTGCCGTAGGTCTGGTAGTCGAAGCCGCCGAGGATGTCGAGATCGGTCTTGGCGATGCCGAGCACGCGCTTCTTGGTGCCAGCGACCGAGCGCACGGCGCGCACCAGCTCGTATTCGACCGACAGGCCGGGATCGAAGTACTCGATGACCTGGGTGTTGCCGGCGCAGGTGATCGCGGCGCCGAGATACACCTCCTTCATCTCGCGTCCGGTGACCTCGTCGCTCATCACCTTGCGGGCCTTGAGGCTGAATTCGCGGCTGGCCGCGGCGCCGTCCTCGTCATAGGCGTCGCTCGGGCGCCGGATCCTGAGCTCGACCTTGGTGCTCGCGCGCTGCACCGCCTTCAGCTTGTCCTCGACCTCCTTCTTCTTGAGCTGCATCTCGGCCGGCAGCTCCTTGCTGATGAAGGCGGTGATGGTCACCGGCTCGGCGATGCTCTTGAGCATCTCGCGGCTGGCCGGGCTGAGCGACGACAGGCCCTCGACGCTGAGATCCTTGTCGATGCCGTACAGCGCGGTCAGTCGCGAGATGTTCACCGCGAGCAGCAGTCCGAACGCCAGGCTGAGCACCTGCGCCCACACCATCCCGGCGCTGTTCGGACGCCACCGGCGGCTGGCGAGCATCAGCACCGCGGCGCCGATCGCGCCGGCGATCACCGCCAGGGCGATCACCACGTTGCCGATCGGAACCACCCCGCGGTTGAACGCGTCGAACCATTCCGAGTTGTAGGCGCCCCACATGATCAGGCCGCAGAACACGATGCCGACCACGAAGGCGATCGCCGGGATGCCGACGATGACGCTGGCGAGCACGCCGAGCGAAACGAAGGCCAGTCCGGCGAGCCACCAGCCGATGAAGTTCGCGAACATCAGGCCGACGTCGGGGTTCCCGAGCCACGCCAGCGCCGACACCGTCGAGAGCGCGCACAGCGCGAGCGCGATGGTGAAATAGGTCGCCACCGCGAAAAACTTGCCGAGCACCGCGTCGAGGATCGACAGCGGCAGGGTCAGCAGCAGCTCCTCGGTCCCCTGCTCGCGCTCTGAGGCCCACGAGCCCATCGCCAACGCCGGCAGCAGCACCGCGAGGAACCACGGCATGGTCTGGTACAAGGGACCGAGATCCGAGATGTTGCGCGCGAAGAATTCCTTGCCCTGGAAGATGAACACGGTGGCCGCGCTGGCGAGGACGAAGGCGAGGATGAACACGTAGCCGAGCGGATTGCCGAGCAGGCTGTGCAGCTGCCGGCGCCACACCGCCATGATGCCGCCGACGTGGATCGCAGAAGCGCCGGTCCGCGCTGCGCCCGTGTTGATTGCTGATACCTGGCTCATGCCGCCACTCCTTTGGTCAGTTCACGGAAGCGTTCCTCGATGGTCTTGCCGCCGGCGAGCTCCTTGGGCGTGCCCTGGAACACCAGCCGGCCCTCGCTCACCAGGATCACGCGGTCGGACATCGCCTCGACCTCCTGCAGGATGTGCGTCGAGAGCAGGATGGTCTTGTCCTTGGCCAGCGTGCGCACCAGCTCGCGCACCAGCTGGATCTGGTTCGGGTCGAGGCCCGAGGTCGGCTCGTCGAGGATCAGCACCTTGGGCTCGTGCAGGATCGCCTGCGCGAGGCCGACGCGCTGGCGGAAGCCCTTCGAGAGCTTGCGCACCGGCTTGTACCACACCTCCTCGATGCGGCAGGCGGCCGCCACCTTGTCGAGCGCATCCTTCAGGCGCGCCCCGCCCAGGCCGCGCACCTCGCCGGTGAAGCGCAGGTAGGTGGCCGGGGTCATCTCGGGATACAGGGGACCGTTCTCGGGCAGGTAGCCGAGCAGGCGGCTGGCCTCGATGCGATGGGTGTCCATGTCGTAGCCGGCGATCAGCGCGCGGCCGGCCGACGGCGCCAGGAACCCGGTGAGGATCTTCATCGTCGTCGACTTGCCGGCGCCGTTGGGCCCGAGGAACGCGGTCACCGAGCCCTGCGGCACGCTGAACGACACATCTCGGATCGCGGTGAAATCACCGTAATACTTGCTGAGTCCTTCCGCCTGGATGAGGGCCTGGGCGGCAGGTGCGGAGGCAGCAGGAGACTGGGTCGACGGCTCGGACATGGGATCCTCGCGGAATGGGATGTGCTGGCGGGACGACGCGCGTTCGGAAACCTTACAAAGACCGTTCTCGGTTCGGGGTTCTGCGTTCTCGGTGGGATGAAACCACGACCACTGTCTGAGGGAGCACTCAGAACCCAGAACCCAGAACGGTCCAAGGCGCGTGATTGTGTCGTACCAGGCGGATGCGCAACCCGGTTGCCCGCCCTGGGCGATCCGGTAGATGGTCCTTCCTGTCTGCATCAGCACCACCGATCGGGGTTTTCCCATGCAATTCGACATCAGCCGCGACTACCTCGATGGCATCATGCTCCAGCAGCCGACCAACCGCGAGGGCAAGAACGAGATCCGCGCCGCCGGCCAGCTGCACTTCCTGCCCTCGAGCCCCGACGGCACCATGCACACGGCGGTCGTCGGATTCGCGCTGTCGATCGGCGACAACGAGGCGCAGCCGTTCGCGCGCGGCGGCTGGCGCTTCCTCTTCACCACCGATGCCTCCTTCGACCCGACCAAGGACACCGAGAACCCGTTCTTCGGCAGCCTGCTCGCCCTCGGCGCCGGCAAGATCATGGCCCAGCTCAACAATCTCTGCATGCACGCGAACCTGCCGCTGATCCCCTTCCAGCCGGGACAGATGGTGATGAACAAGCCGTCGCAGCAACAGCAGCAGCAGAAGTGATGACCGCGGAGGCGGCCGCGGTGCGACGCGTGCCCTGCGCGCCTGCCATCGCCGATGCGGAGCGATCGTGACCGTCCCGCACGCGATCACCTATCACAACCAGACCAAGTACGCTCCCGAGACCATCGGCAACCATCCCGGCCTCGACTGGGAGCGCCAGCCGATCCCGTACAAACTGTACGACAGCCTGACCCCGGTGGCGCTCGCGCCGTTCCTGCCCTTCGATCCGAATCCGTTCACCGGCAAGCCGCGCGGTCCCGAATCCGAGCTGGCGACCGACGGCCGCGTCGATCTCGCGGTCATCAGCCGCTGGCTGTTCGCCACCTACGGCATCACCGGGGTCATCCCCAACGAGGCGCGGCCGACCTACCTGCGCGCCGCGCCCTCCGCCGGCGGACTGTATCCTGCCGAGATCTACCTCGTGGTGCGCGAGCTCGCGGGCTGCGAGCCCGGTCTGTACGGCTACGATCCGCGGCGTCATCACCTGGTGCCGCTGTGGAACGACGCCGCGGTCGCGGGACATCTCGCCGCCGCGTGCTACCACGACGCCGCGGTGGCTGCGGCGCCGGTGGCGCTGGTGGTGACCGGCGTCTTCGAACGCAGCCGCTGGCGCTATGGCGAACGCGCGTACCGCCGGATCCTGCTCGACAGCGGCCATCTCATCGGCAACGCGTGCCTGATGGCTCCCGCGCTCGGGCTGCGCGTGCATCTGACGGCGGCGTTCTGCGATGGGCTGTTCGACGAGGTGCTGCGCATCGATCCGGCCGAGGAAGGGACGCTCGCGGTGATCGCGCTGAACGCAGCGGGCAAGGTCGAACGACCGCATTGGAGCGCATTGCCGAGCGGGGCGGCGTTCGATGCGTCGCCCGCTGCAAAAATCCAGGACTCGGATGCGGATGCGGATGCGGACGCCGCCGAGGCGGACCCCTCGCCGCTCCTGCACGCGCTTCACCGCGCGAGCCGGCTGCCGCATGAACGCCCGCGAGTGGTCGGCAGCGGCGACGCCGGCGAGGGACTGGAAGCGCGCTACGGCTGGACCAGCGGCGCGTCGCTGGTCGAGGATGTGCCGAACCGCGAGGCCGCGCGCTGGCCGCTCGCCCAGGATCCGTTCCAGGCGATCCTGCGCCGCCGCAGCACGCGCCGCTTCCAACGCGGCACCATGACTCGCGCCCAGCTCGCGCGCATCCTCGCGGCGGCGTACGCGCCCGAGACGGTCGGGCTCGGCGAGCAGCCGTCGCTCGATCGCGGCCACCTCATGACCTTCGTCGCGGTGCTCGCGGTCGAGGGCTTCGCGCCGGGCGTCTACTACCTCGCGCCGCATGGACTCGAGCTGCGCCTGGTCCGCCCAGGCTGCGATCCGGAAACGGTCCAGTATCTCTGCCTCGGCCAGGAGCTCGGCGGCGATGCGACCGCGGTGGTGTTCCATACTGCCGATCTCGCAGACGCGGTGCGCGCGTATGGCGACCGCGCCTACCGCTATCTGCACCTCGACGCCGGCATGATCGGCGAGCGGCTCGACCTGGCGGCGATCTCGGAAGGGTGCGGGGCGAGCGGGATCGGCGGCTTCTTCGACGATCAGGTCACCGACCTGCTGGGCATCCCGCGCGAGCAGGCGGTGGTCTACATCACGACCCTCGGGCTGCCGGCGCAGTCGCCGCCGAGCGCCGATGGCTGACCTCCAAGCCCTTGGCTGCACTGGCATTGAACCTGGCCTGTCGCGATAACCTACTGGTTATCAGCGCGTTGCGTGTGGAACCTTCGCCCTCGCATGGTTCCTGGGGGCGGCCGATCCGCTACATCCCCCGTTCGGGCGGTCCATGGCCAACATCCTCATCGTCGACGACAACCCGCTGGACATCCAGCTGCTGGAAACCGCCTTCCGCAATTGCCGCTCGTCGATCACGCTGCATTCCGTCGGCAATGGCGTGATGGCCTTCGAGTTCCTGTCGAAGCGCGGCGAATTCTGGAATATGCCCACTCCGGATCTCATCCTCCTCGACCTCAATCTGCCGGTGACCAACGGCAAGCAGATCCTCGAGGTGCTTCAGAGCGATCTGGTGTGGAAACGCATCCCGGTGATCATCCTCAGCGGCAGCCACCGCAAGGAGGACATCGACGCGTGTTACCGCAAGGGCGCGTCGCTCTACGTGGTGAAGCCCGATCACATCGACCGCTACGTCGACCTCGCGCAGTCGTTCGCGAAGCTCGCGTCCGTCCACTGACCCGGTCGCCGCCTCCTCGGGGGTCCCGCTTTACGTGCGGTCCCACGGGGTAGGTTCCGCCCATGCTGTGCTATTCGTGGAACGTCAACGGGATCCGCTCGGTCGCCCGCAAGGATCTGTTGCCGTGGCGGGTGCTGCCACGCGCGGATGTGATCTGCCTGCAGGAGACCAAGGCGCAGCAGCACATGCTCGAGCCGGCGCTCGGCGAGCCCGAGGGCTGGCATTCGCATTGGCATTCGGCGCAGAAACCCGGCTATTCCAGCGTCGCCATCATCTCGCGCGAGGCGCCCGACGAGGTCATGCACGGCATCGGCGACGACACCTACGACAGCGAAGGCCGGGTGATCGCCGCCCGCTTCGGCACGCTGGTGGTGGTCAGCGCGTACTTCCCGAACAGCCGCGACGGCGGCGTGCGCCTCGACTACAAGCTCGCCTTCTGCGCGCAGATGGAGTCGTACCTCGAGCACTGGCGCAAACGCGGCTTCGAGGTCATCCTGCAGGGCGACTACAACATCGCGCACAACCCGATCGACCTCGCGCGGCCGAAGGAGAACGAGAAGAACTCCGGATACCTGCCGCAGGAGCGCGCCTGGCTGACGCGCTTCCTCGCGCTCGGCTACCGCGACGTGTTCCGCGACCGCAATCCCGAACTGCCCGGCGCCTACACGTGGTGGACGAATTGGGGCGGCGCGCGCGCGCGCAATGTCGGATGGCGGATCGATTATTCGTGCGTCTCGCCCGGCCTCGCCGACCGCGTGACGGAGATCCGCCACTGCCCGGAAATCGCGGGAAGCGATCATTGTCCGGTGGCGATCGAGGTGAGGTGAGTCGGAACGTTCTGCGTTCCTGGTTCTGCGTTCTGCGTTGTCTGGTGCTTCGCGCTTCGAGCTTCGAGCTTCCCGCTTCGAGCTTCTTTGGTTTGTTGCGGACCAGCGGTGGGAGACAAGCACGCGAAGCTCGAAGCTCGAAGCTCGAAGCTCGAAGCTCGAAGCTCGAAGCTCGAAGCTCGAAGCTCGAAGCTGACGGCGCGTCGGATCGAGGATGCGTCAATGACAACTCTGTGAATTCTCGCGCACCGCGCGAGCGGCCGCCCGAGGGGCGGTGGCGGATATAATGGCGCGCAGCGCCATCCGCCACGATGTCCGCAGCGCAGCGGAGGACATCGAGCCCCGATCAAGGCCGGGGGGCCCGGGGGCGAAGCCCACGAAACAAAAGTCCGCGCGAG
>JACDEN010000507.1 GCA_013816415.1 Planctomycetota bacterium | reverse complement strand
GTCGCCGCCGCTGCCATCGTTTCCAGCGCCGGATCGGACAGTGGGCAGATATCGATCGGCCGACCGGCGAACAATCCTGTGCCGGCGATCGCATCCGCGGTGATCGAGTAGACGTAGCGTTTGTTCTCGGTGATCCGGTGGTAGTCCCGCTTCATCACGGAGCAGACCGGCTCATCGCCGTAGGTCGGGACTGCGGCTGTCATCTGCGTGACGGCCGTTCTCTCAGCGACCGGCAGCGCGTCGAGGATGCGATCACGAGCGAGGGCAGCCGACGCTCCTTGCGAGGCCTTTCTCCAGAGCGCGTACACCAGCCGCTTGCAGGCGTCAATCTTTGCAATCGCGATCCGTTCATTGATGCGGCGATTGGCAAAATGCGAATCCATCAGCCGCACGGTCGTCCAACAGGTGGCATCCTTCGCCGATTCCTGGACGTTGATGACATCGATCAAGGATCGCGCCGAGCCGATGAGCACGGACGCTGTGGCCGGCTTCTGCGGCGGATTGACCACCGGAGGAAGTGGCCGTCCCGGCTGGGATGGGACATCCGATGGTGCGGCATTCCCCAAGATGGGTGTCGTCGGAGATCCGGGTCTTCCCCGCGCGAGCAGCGCCATGAGCGCCACCAGGAGAATCAGCAGCAGGGCCGCATACTTCTTCATGGATGTACGTTATTCCCGGTCCGCAAAGTTGCAGCAGCATCATCCGCCGCACGGATGCGGTGACTGGCACGATCCCTCGATTGGCGGCAAGCATCCAGAGCAGACCCCGCCCGCTCTGCGGACCGCCGCGGACGGATGCTGGTGGATCTCGACTGCGATCCCCGACGAGTACGAGACCGCCATGCGGTCCGCGGCAGCCGCCGGAACCGCCGACCTGTCGTCAGAGCGGCCTGGCTCGCTGGCGGACACGCCACGCCATTGCCTGACCTCGACCGGACTCGTGACGGCGCCGATCGCCAGCGATCACACCGGGCTGACCGCACCAGATGACGGGGACCTGCTGCGGGAGGCGGTTCCATGGGGTATCCTTCAGGTGGCCCCATGAGACCTGCATGAGCGACGACGGAGTTCCACCACCGCGCGAGCAGTTCAATCGGACGGTCCCCGCCGCGGAGTTCCTGTCGCGGGCAGCAGATCTCGGGAGCACCTGCCGCGTGCGCGAGGATCCCGTCATCGCGGGGCAGCCGGAGCTTTCCGGCCAGGGCCTGGGCAGACGGCTGAGCGAGCAGGGGCTGCCGTCGGTCGGTCCGACCGGAGCGCGCTTCGTGGTCGAGAGCCTGCTCGGCGTCGGCGCCAACGGCCAGGTCTACGCCGTGATCGACCAGAATCTCGATCGGCCGCTGGCCGCAAAATTCCTGAAGAAGGATCCTCTGGATCTCGAGACCATCGAGCACTTCGTCGACGAGGCGCGCATCACCGCCTCGCTGCAGCACCCCAACGTGCTGCCGGTGTACGAGCTCGACATCAGCAGCCGCGGCGAGATCTATTTCACCATGAAACGGATCGATGGCGCTTCGCTCGGCGATGCGCTCACCACCTCGACCGCCGAGGTCCGGTCGCGCGCGATCGCGCAGATGAACGATGTCGTCGCCATCTTCATCAGCGTCGCGCAGGCGCTGTCGTACGCCCATCACCGCGGCATCATCCACCAGGACATCAAGCCCGACAACATCATGCTCGGAGACTTCGGCGAGGTCCTGCTCGTCGACTGGGGCAGCGCCATCCGCGTCGACGACCCGCACCCGAAGCTGTACGGGACTCCCTTGTACATGAGTCCCGAGCAGGCGCGCCTCGAGCGGTCGGACACGCGCAGTGACATCTACGCCCTGGGTGCGTCGCTGTTCCACACCCTGACCTTGCGCCCGCCGACCTGGTCGGACGACGCCGAGGAATTCTGGAAGCGAAAACGCTCGGGCGGGATCGACGCGCCGACCGCGGCCGATCGGCAGCGCCTGCCGCCGGCGCTGCTTGCCATCGCGCTCAAGGCGCTGGCGCCGGATCCCGCGGGGCGCTACCAGACCGCCGCCGATTTCCGGCAGGACCTCCAGCAGTACCAGGCCGGACTGGCGGTCAGCGCGCTGCGCGACAACTGGCTGGCGCGCTTCCGACGCTGGCACCGGCGCCACGCCAAGCGCGTGTGGACCACGGCCGCGGCCGCGGCGGTGATACTCACGCTGGGTCTGCTGCTGTACGGCGAACGCCTGAAGGAGGTGGCGACCTGGGGGCAGCCGCTGGTCGACGAGACGTTCACGGACGGTAGGTGGAAGGACCGCTGGGAGACCGCTACGGGAGAATGGGCCGCCGGAGACAGTGGAATCCACACCAAGGGCAGCGAGAACATCCTGCTCTGCAAGACGCGGTTGTCCGGCGACATCGCGGTGCAGTACGACGCCGAAATGGCGATCGGCGCGCGGCCCGGGGACATCTCGGTGTTGTGGATCCCCGATGCGACGATGTTCCGGACGAACCGGGAATACGGCGTCCACTACTGCCAGATCGGCGCAAGGGACAATACCTTCTCGGCGATCTTATCCGACCACCAGTATCTCGCCTATTCGGATTTCCGCCCCCGTCCCGGCGTCGTCTATCGCATCCGTCTCGAGATCGTCGACAACCAGATGACCATGTCCGTCGATGGCCGGCAGATCTGCAGGTTCATCAACCAGATGCCCTTCACCGGCGGCCGCGTCGCGCTGTACGGATACTTTCCGGGCAAGATCTACCATCGCGTCCGCATCTACACCAGGCGCATGGCGCAGAAACTGCCAGCCACGGCGATCGGCGATGCGTACCTCCGAGATGGCCAGTATGCGAAAGGGATTACCGAGTACCGACAGGTCGAGGATTCGTATCCCGGAACCGCCCTCGCCCGTCAGGCGACATTCCGCGAAGGCCTCTGCCGCTACCGCTCCGGCGATCATGCCGCCGCCTTCGCCCGCTGGCAGACCCTTCGTGGCACCGACCTCGACGAGGTCGCGCGGCTCCACGATCTGGATCGGCTCAATGAACAGGGCGACCATGCGCACATGCTGGCGGACATGGCGCAGCTCTATCGCAGCGGATCGGAGGAGATCAGGACCAGGGTCGCCCTGCTGTGGAGCACCTATGTCCAGAATCTGCTGAACGAGATCCTGCGTCCCGAGGTGATCGCGCAGCTGACGGAACTGCTGCGTCTGCGCGACGATATCTTCCCGGACGAGGGCGCCACCTCCATGCTGGCCGCGAGCGCGCTGATCAGGATCGATC
>JACDEN010000506.1 GCA_013816415.1 Planctomycetota bacterium | reverse complement strand
CCTGGCTGGTGCCCGCGGCGGCCGGACCATGGACCGCGACCGCCGGACGACTGTCGGCGCTCCGCCTGCTGGTGGCGCAGCCGACGTGATGTCTCGGACGTTCCGATCGCCTCCGGTCGCAGCGACCGCATTGCTCATAGCCGCGCTGCTGACCGCGACCGGCTGCGGTTCGTCGCGCGCCCCCGTCGAGCCGATCAGGCAGACCGCACCCGAATGGACGACCCGGCCGCCGACCGCGGCGGGGATGCTGTTCGCCGTGGGATCGGCCCAGCGTGGCGACCGCGACCGTGCGATCGCCGCCGCACGCGCTGAGCTCGCGAGCGAGATCGAGATCAGCGTGGAATCCGATCGCGAAGACCGCGAGCGCTCCGACGTCGCGGGCGACGACACCGGTCGACGCACCGAATCGTTCGACCACGAGATGCGCGCGCAGGCGCGCTCGCGCGTCGCACAGGAACACCTGCCGGGCGTGGTGGTGCGCGAGACGTGCGAGGTCGACGACCGCTCGTTCGCCCTGGTCGCCATGGACAGAGCCGCGTGGGCTGCCGCGCTGCGCACGCGGCTGCAGGAGCTCGATGCTCGGCTGCAGGCGCTCACGACGCAGCCGCCCGAGGGCGCCGCCGCACCGCCCGCCGCTGCCGCGGTCCGCTGCTACCAGCGCCTGGTGCCGGTGATCGCCGAACGGGATGAAATCGCAGGCCGGCTGCGGGTGGCGGATCCGGCGGCGAGCATCCCGACTCCGCCGGTCGATCTCGTGCAGCTGGGATCCGACCTGCAGCAGGTGCTCGCCCAGACATCGATCACCATCGCTCCCGAGGCCGGATCGGAAGCGATGCGGCCGTTGGCGTCCGAAGCCTGCGCGAAGCAAGGCCTGCGCGTCGAGCCCGACCGCGCCCTGGCGCAGATGCTGGCGCGGATCGCGATCACGACGGACACCACGCATGTCGGCAGCGAATTCAGGGCCGACGGCACGCTGCGCGCGGACGTGGTCGAGCCGGCGACCCAGCGCCTGCTCGGATCCGTCACCATCAGCGAGCGCGCCAGCGGCCTCGACGAAGCGACCGCCCACAGCCGTCTGCTGACCAAGCTGGCAACCCGGCTCGCGTCCGAACTCGATCAGCATCTCCTGGCGTACATCGCCCGTTGGTGATGCTGACACCCCTCCGCCCGCCCCCGAGGAAATCCCCATGATCACCATCCCCGGTGCAACTGTCGTCTCCCTCGTCTCCCTCGTCTCCCTCGCCGTCGCCGTCGCCGTCCTCATCGCCGGCTGCGGAGACGACCGGCCATCGGTCGCGTCCAAGGCCAGGCCGGACTGGGTCGGGAATCCGATGATCGACGGTCAAATCGGAGCGGTCGGCATCGCCCGGCCGTCACTCGCTGGCGAGCAGCAGACGATCGATCAGGCGATGGCCGCCGCGCGCACCGAACTCGCGCGCACCCTCTCGACGCGCATCGAAGCCGCATACAAGACCGCATTCAATTCCAGCAGCGACTTCAAGAGCGGCCACGACCCGGCGCAGGTCGCCCACGAGCTGACCGAGAACGTCAGCAAGCAGCTGAGCAATGAAGTCCTGCAGGGATCCCGACGCCGCGACTTGTTCACCGATGCCGCGAGCGGCGACCATTACGTGTGGGTGGTGATGGAGCGTTCCAAGGCCCTGGGCGAACGGATCTCCTCCGGCACGCGCGACGCCCTCACCCAGAAAGGCATCGCCACCCCGGAACTGGAGGATCGCATCGCGGCCGAGATCACGCGGCTGGTGGGTGAACCAACGAAGTGACGGGCTGAGTTCAGCTTCAGCTTTAGCTTTAGCGAAGCGCGCACCGCAGGTGTTTAGCTTTAGGGCCGGGATTGCCGCGACGATCGCAGAGTCAACGCTGAGAGCATTCGCTCTCAGCGTGTTGCTACAGCACGTTTTCCGATGGGATCAATTCGCGCAGACGCTTGATCGCCTTGGCCTCGATCTGGCGCACGCGTTCGCGCGTCAGGCTGAAGACCTTGCCGATCTCCTCGAGCGTCATCACGGGATACTCGTCCATGCCGTAGCGGTAGCGCAGGACGTCGGCCTCGCGCTGCGGCAGCTGGCTGAGCCGCGACTGCAGGAACGAGACATCCTCGTGGTCGCCGAGGACGGCTTCCGGATCGGTTCCCGAATGGTCATCCTCGAAGAACGAGCTGAGGTCGCCGACCTCCTGGGTGTCGAGGTTGGCGCCGTTGATCAGGCTCGTGCGCATGATGCGCTGGATGAGCTTGATGTTCTCCTTGGGCAGCCTCAGCACCTTGACGATCTCGGCGATGTCGGTGACGTGCGGATTGTCGCGCGAGAACTTCTTCCAGCGCGCGACCAGCTCGGCCATGTAGGCCGGCACCCGGATGTTCTTCACCTTCTCGAGCAGCGCGCGGCGGATCGCCTGCTTGATCCAATGCACGGCGTAGGTCGAGAAGCGGCATTCCATGTCGGGATCGAAGCGCTCGACCGCGCGCATCAGGCCGATATTGCCCTCCTCGATGACGTCGAGGATCGGCATGCCCTGGTTGTTGTATTGGCGGGCGACGCTCAAGACGAGGCGCAGATTGCACTGGATGAGATCTTGGCGGGCCGACTTGTCGCCCGCGCGCAGACGCCGGGCGAGCGCGCATTCCTGCTCACGCGTGAGCACCTGGAAGACGGAGACGTCCTTCAGGTACATGTCGAGCAATGCATCACGTCCCATGGCGCCGCTCCGGGTCACAATTGAAGCAACCAGGGTCGAGCATGCAATGGAAGGCTGGAAAAATACGGGTTTTCATCACGATCAGGTGGAAGGAAAAAATGCTCCAGACAATGCAACTGATGCCACCAATGCGTCGGGTCGATGTCCAGCTTATCCACAGGGTTGGTGGTTGGTGGTTGGTGGTTGGTGGTTGGTGGTTGGTGGTTGGTGGTTGGTGGTGACAGGATCAGGGGTGGCAGGAGCGCCGATCACGCCCCATCCAGCGAATCCATGGCGCTGTCCACCACCAACCACCAACCACACACCACCAACCAACCACCCATCACGCGCGGCGGCGATCCTGGTCGAGCGCCAGCGCTTCGATGACCAGACGCGGAGCGAGGTTCCGGCCAAGGTCCTGGTGGAGATTCGCCAGCCGATCCATGCGCAGGGCCAGGGCGAGGCTGGGGGCCTGGCGCAGTTCGCGCTGCAGATCATGGGCCAATGCCACCAGCCAGTGGCGCAGGATGCGGCGCTGCTCGCTCGCTAC
>JACDEN010000505.1 GCA_013816415.1 Planctomycetota bacterium | reverse complement strand
GACGACACCTGGATCGATGTGCTGGACCCGGGCGCGGGCGAGACGCACGTGTCACGCCTCTGGGGCTACTTCGCCGAGGACGAGTTCTTCTGCGACTATCGGCGTTCCCGCGAGGGGAAATGGCCCGCGGAATTCCTCGCGGGCTACTGCGGCACCGTGATGGCCGATGCCTTTTCCGGCCACCATCGGCTGTTCATCAGCGGAGCGATCACGTGGGCGGCGTGCATGGCGCATGCCCGGCGGAAATTCAAGGAAGCGCTGGAAGCCGGTGAACTGGCGGCGAGCCAAGCGCTCGATCTCTTCTCGCTGCTCTGGCGGGTGGAACGCCGGGCGGAAGACGATCCGCCGGATGGTCGACGAGATCGCCGGCAGGCCGAGGCGGTTCCGATCTTGGATCGCCTGGAGGTGCTGATGACGGAGTGGGTGGCGACCCAGCGTCCATCCAGCGGTCTCTTTCGGGCTGCGAGGTACACCCTCAAGATTTTCCCGCAGCTCCGGACCTACACCCGTGACGGCCGCGTGCCGATCGACAATAACGCCCTCGAGCGGCAATGGCGGCAGCCGAGCCTCAATCGCAAGAATTCGCTCTTTGTGGGATCGGACCGCGGCGGAGCCTGGGCGGCAACGATGTTCTCGATTCTGCAGAGCTGTCGTCTGGCGGATATCGATCCGTACCGGTACTTGGTCGACGTTTTCGCCGAGCTTCATCAAGGACGGACGGACTATGACCAGCTGCGGCCGAAGGCGTGGGCACAGCGGTCTCGAGCAGCGGCGTAGCCTGCCGGGGAACGCGGTCCTCGGAGACCAGACCACCCTGATTAATAAACCTTCACTTTTCCGCCTGATTTTCAGCCTACGCGAAAAGCGGAAGTTCTATCGCATGCGTGGCGATTGCCCTTGCTGAAGCCATCTATCTGCTATGTTCATCGAACAGCGACTGCCATGAATTTTCTCAGTCAATCCGTTCTCCATTTTTGTGCAGCTGGCCTCTTGGTGGTGGGTGCATGGAATGGTGCGGAGGCTGCTGAGGCCATCGAGCCGATCCGGGTACTGCAGGACGCGGATCCAGTCTTGATCGCCGGCAGACCCGCTGACATAAGTCGAGTTGCCAAAGTTTTTGCCCCAGCACCCAACGGTCAGTACTACACGGCGCTTCTCTACGCACGCGCAGCGATCTTCGGTGGTAGAAAAGAAGAAGCCCAGGCGGTCCTCGCCAAGGCTTTTCCGAGCAACGATGGTCTCCACGACTTGCCAAGAGTACTCCAATTGGCATATGGTGAAACGTTGCGCCGGGCTCATCGCTTTGATGAAGCCATCGCCATTGGCGATCGGATAGGTCAAACCGAAAGCGGCATGGGGCGCGCGCAAGCAGCCGAACTCGTGTCCGATGTGTTCGTGTCGAGTCAGCGGTGGGACGATGCCCTGGAGTGGATCAAACTCGCGCAGCAGGCTCTGATTGCATCTGATTACGTGAACTCTGAGAAGGAGTATCGCACCCGTTTGTACGAAAAGCGGATCAAAATAGAAGGTTTCATCGAATTGTTAGCGCATGGAATCGGTTTTCACCTGTACCGCACCGCCAATGAGCAGCGTCACCAGGGATATCATGATCGAGCGCTCGCAACCTACGACCGATTGCTCGACCTGCATGTCAAGAACCGCGGCAAGCCTCTCGTCATCATCACCGGGATGGATGATCCGCGTATCAATGTTCACCGATTCCTGATCTCTATGCAGCAGCAGCCCAGGTATACCGTTGTGAAAGTCTTGTATCATTGGAGCGCTTCGCGGATGCGAGCGCAGCGCTCGCTGCGGTGGTGGCTCAGGCCGAGCATCCCTACCGTGGTGAGGCTTTCCGTCTTTTAGGTGATGTGGCGTTAGAGGACCGAGGCGACATCACCACGGCTAAAAGCTGTTATACGCAAGCGATCACGGTTCTCGCTCAGGCCAATGTCCACGCCCGCGTCATGGACCGATTCCAGGTGCCGGACGTCTCGCGGGAGCGCACCAAGCCCCCACAGGCAATGCGCGAACATGATGGGTGGGGCAACCTGGTCTGGTTTCAGCCCGAGCCTGGTCAGGTAATCAATGCTGACACCTGCGACTGGTACGCCGACTACCAGACGCTGCTCGCGCAGACCAAGCGCTCAATGTGTTTCTTTCTCGCCGGCAAGACCGAGGCCGCCATCAAGGATCTCGACGCCATGCTGCGCCTGGACCCAGACGATAAGGAATTGACGGATCGAAACATGCCCTCGAACTACTTGCGTCTGCGTGATGATTACCGCTCTGGTCGTTTGTACGCCACGGCAAACGAACTCGCGCATTTTACCAGCCGCGCTCTGGTCAAAGTGGTCGAAGCAGAGGTATTCTTCGAGACCGAGCAGTGGGACCTGGCGGTGGCCGCCTATAACCGCATCGCCGCAGATGAGCGTCTGTCACTGTCAGTGGGTGCGCGGGCATACCTCGATTACGCCAGAGGGTGTGCTTTGGACTTCGCCGGCAAGACCACGGAAGCGATGCCCTTCACCGCCGGTTTTTCCGGAGCGAAGTCAGAATTTTCGGGTACGTCGACCTACTGGCGCGCACTCTTTCTCATTGGGAATCTGGACAAGAAGCAGGAGGTCGATCTGCTCACGCACGGCGCATGCAATTGTCCCGACCCCTCGCTCCGCTTGGACTTCTTACTACGCCTGGGCCAACTAGCATTCTGTCATGATCAGGACGCCGAGGCCACCAGGTACTTCACGGCGTTGCGCTCGGCCGCGAAGCTCGACGAATACCGCGGCATCGCCGCCGGAAAATATTTGGACCTGATCCGGTCCAGATCATCCCGAACCATGCCATCATCGCCGCGTTGATCCCCGGAGTCTCCATGCCGAACCGTACCAGTTTCATCTGCTCCCTTCTCGCGCTGAGCGCCCTGGCCGCTCTTCCGGCCGTGGACACGCTGCAAGTCTTCGTCCCCAGCGGAAGCCCCTTCAATCTGGACTTCGGCGTCCACTGTCCGGGGGATATGCTCTTCCTGAACGTTGAGCCTGATACGGGATGCACGATCACCTCCGCCAAGGTGGACAACGGCTCGTCCATGGGTTGGGCGGGCGGGCCGCACTACACCGCGGTCATCCCTCCCCTCTTCTCCGGCGTGCATCTCGGCAAGTTTTCGGGGACCTATTCCTGTCCAGGTTCTGGTCCTGGCGCGCCGCCGACGTGGAAGGGAGCGGCGAAGGCACCAATCGCGAGCATCAAAAT
>JACDEN010000067.1 GCA_013816415.1 Planctomycetota bacterium | reverse complement strand
GGCCAGATGGCCGCACCAGGCTCGATCGCGCCGCCGCGCTCGCCCTCGCAACCGCCGATCCGACAATGCTCAGCCCGGGCGCGCCCCTGCGGCCGGTCCTGCAGCAGCAGGCGCTGCCGGCAGCGATCTTTGTGGCGGGTCCCGGCGAGCGCTCGTACCACGAATTCATCCAACCGCTCTATCGCACGATCGGCGTTCCCGCTCCCGAACTGGTTCCGCGCTGCTCGATAACCCTCCTGCCGACGCGGGTGCGCCGCATCCTCGCGCGATGGGGCGTGGCAGCCGCCGAGGTCACCGCCGACTCGACCGGGCCGGTGATTCAAACGGCTGCCGATCCGTGTGATCGGCCATCGGCCGCGCTCGATGCCGCCATCACCGCCATCGCTGGTGCCGGCGCCGGACGTCCCGAGGTCGAGGTGACGGTCCGACGGCTGCGGCGCGTCGCGCAGGCCTTCCAAAAACGCCTGCAACGTTCGCAACGACGCGCCCAGGACCTGCCCCCATTCGGCACGGCTGTTTCCTGGTTATGGCCGCGATCGCAACACCAGGAACGGGTGATGAGCGTGTTCCAAGCACTGTGGGAGGCGGGGCCTGGGGTCGCCGATGCCCTCGTCGAGACCGCCGCGCGAACCGCGCCTGGCGACGTAACCTCCCTTTCCATCTAGCTCGAGTTGCGATCCGGTTGCGAAAAGGGTATATAGCCTAGGCGAATTGCCGGCATGCCTGACGACCCACTCATCGGTTTCCAGACGGACTCCGTCCGTTTCGACGAGCTCCTTGGAAAAGGAGCGATGGGCTCGGTCTATCGCGGCCTCCAGCTCGGTCTCGAACGTCAGGTGGCGATCAAGGTCATCGCGCCGCATCTGGCCGGAGACAGCGACTACATCGAGCGCTTCGGACGCGAGGCGCACACCATCGGCAAGCTCGTCCATCCCAATGTGATCGCATGCCATGATTTCGGACCGGCGAAAGGACCGCGCGGCGAACAGCTCTACCTGATGGTGCTCGAGTACGTCGACGGCTGGAGCCTCGGCTCGCTGGTGAAGAGCAAGCGCACGCTGGTGCGACAGATCCTCGAACTGCATCGGCAGGCCGCCGAAGGTCTTCATGCCGCGCACCAGCTCGGGATCGTGCATCGCGACATCAAGCCCGACAACATCATGGTCACCAGGATCGGCGAGGCCAAGCTCGCGGATTTCGGACTCGCGCGCCAGCTGGAGGGCGCGCACCTGACGCAGGCCGGCGCGGTGCTCGGCAGTCCGGCCTACATGTCGCCCGAGGCGTGCCGCGGCGAGGATCCCACGCCGGCGTCCGACATCTACAGCCTCGGCTGTTCGCTCTACCAGACCCTCACCGGCCATTCCACCTTCGAAGCTCCGAGCGCGATCCAGGTCCTGCAGCTGCACATCACCGCACCGATCCCGCAGCTGGCCACGCATCGGCCCGATCTGGCGTACCTCCAGCCCGTGATCCAGAAATGCCTCGCGAAGCATCCCGCGCATCGCTTCCCCAATGCCCACGCGGTCGCGAAGGCGATCCACGCCGTCGGAGTGCAGACGCCCCGCGATCTCGCCGCCGGCCGTTCCGCGCAGGTCGATCTGCCATCGACCCTCGGGGAACAGGCGACACTGCTCACGCAACAGCCGCAGGTGGCCACCTCCCCGACCGTCCCGCTGCAGCGCGGTTCGCCCTCCGGTCGGTCGGCGGTCCCGCGGACCGCGACGAATTCAGGACGATCGGCATCATCGACCAATTCCCGCCGCCGCACGCAGCGCACCTGGATGGGCGCCGGAGCCATCGGCCTCGCAGTCATAGCCGGCCTCACCGCGATCGGCATGGCCGGGAGGGCGACCGCCCATTCTGTCAACACCACCGGGGCCGCCGAAAGTCCGCGGCCGCAGGCCCTCGACCCGTCGAAGAGCGGCGAACCGACGGCGCGGACCAGGGATTCCGAGCAGCCGGGCGATGACGCGCATCTGCGCGAGATGGACGGAAAACTGAATCTCATCCAGTCCCAGATCAAGGCCAACGATCTGCCCGCCGCCCAGCGCGGACTCGACACCCTGGTGGTCGTCGGCGAGCGCCTCAAGAAGCGCAGACGGCAGATCAACGACGATCTCGCCGCGCGCTGGGCGCAGCAGGAGGGCGACATCCGCCAACGGCTGGACGATCTCGAGCGATCGATCGATCAGGATCCCGTCTCGGTCCTCGCGCAGGCGCGCCTGATCGCGATCTCGGAACACTTCGCGGAGCTCGGCGTCCGCAGGGATTCGCTGGTCCAGCGCGCGACGTCGATCAAGGCGCTGCATGCGAGCCAGCCGCGGCCGGAAGCGCGAGCTCCGAACGGCGAGACGACCACGCCTCCGTCCCCCCAGACCGTCACCCTCAGACCGGCTGAGCACGTCATCGGCACACCGATCGTCCTCGGTCATTCGTATCTGCCAGGACGCACGCCGATCAGCGAATCGCCGGCCTTCGCCTACAGCCAGATGGGCGATGGCCCCGAGGGCCACTGCTCCATGCTGATCATCAATCTCCCGAAAGGGAGCGGGGCTGCCAATGACGGGCTGATCCTGGTGCTGCACAGCGGAACCTCGGATTCGCGCTGCATCAAGGTCGAGATGAAGAGTCCCGACGGGTCGGTCCGCCAGCTGCAGCCGGTCCAGCTGTCCGGCTCATCGTGGGAGACCGTGCGCATCCCCCTGCCCGACGCGACGCCGTCGAACCGGCAGCTGTGCCTGCGCGCGGAGGGCGACCGACCATTCTACTATGCCGCAGGCGTCTTCGGCTCCGGTTCCATGCCAGCGGTCGACAGCCTGGGCATCACTCCCGGAACCCTTTCGAACATGTTGACCAGGTCCAGCCTGGGATGGAAGGACCTGATCCAGAAGCTGCTGAAGGCGCGCAGCGACTTCCCGCAGTTCGAACAGTATCGCCTGGTCGTTCCCGATGCGCTCTACCGGACTTCGGGAAGCCAGGTCCAGCTGCAGCAGCACCAGCGGCTGGTCGATGCGATCAACAACCGTCTCCTCGTTCCACTCGGAGCCGACGGCCCGAAGCCTGCCGAGCGGCCGACCGTCGCTCGGGTGGTCACCACCTCCTTCAGCCCCGCGACGATGAAATCCCTGGTCGACCGCGCGGTGGTCTCGAAGGCGAACATCGAATTCGTGATGCTGTCGACCATGAAGGGCCCCGAATCGAAGCCGGACGAAGCGGTGGCCGCCTTCCAGTCAGCGATCGAGAAGGGGCTGCTGCCGGTCCTCGTCCTCAGTCCCGATGCGATCGAAGGCAAGGCCAGGACCGAGTGGGTCGCGTGGCAGGCGGCAGTCCAGGCGAAGATCCCGGGACTTCCCATCATCGACCTGACCGCGGTCCCACTCTACTACGCGAAGCAGGACCAGATCATCGACATCAACAGCAAGATCGGCAAGGACCTGGTGATGGCGGGCTTCGAGGCGGGCCTGATCGAACTGCGGGCGCGAATCGCCTTCGGCGTGACTTCGTGGCCGGTCCCGCGCTAGCGCGGACCGGGGCGACCATCAGGCACCGAGGGCTTTCCGCTTCTCGATCAGGAGCTGGACCACCGAGGGATCCGCGAGCGTGCTGATGTCGCCGAGGTTGTCGGTCTCCTGCGCGGCGATCTTGCGCAGGATGCGGCGCATGATCTTTCCTGAGCGCGTCTTCGGTAGGCCAGGGGTGACCAGGATCTTGTCCGGCGTGGCGATCGGGCCGATCTCCTTGCGCACCTGGGCGATCAGGCCCTTGAGCAGCTCGGCGCTCTCGGCATGTCCTGACTTGAGGATGACGTAGGCGAAGATGCCCGTGCCCTTGATCTCGTGGGGATATCCGCAGACCGCCGCCTCGGCGCACGCCGGGTGCGAGACCAGCGCGCTCTCGACCTCGGCGGTTCCCATACGGTGGCCGGAGACGTTGATGACGTCGTCGACGCGGCCGGTGATCCAGTAGTAGCCGTCCTGGTCGCGCTTGCAGCCGTCACCGGTGAAATAGTAGCCGGGATACGGCGCGAAGTAGGTCTTCAGGAAGCGGTCGTGGTCGCCGAAGATGGTGCGCGCCATGCCCGGCCACGGCTGCTTGAAGCACAGCACGCCGGAGACGTCGTTCCCGGCGAGCTCCTTGCCCTTGTCGTCGATCACCGCTGGAACGATGCCGAAGAACGGCAGCGTCGCCGAGCCGGGCTTAAGCGCCGTCGCTCCGGGCAGCGGCGTGATCATCACGCCGCCGGTCTCGGTCTGCCAGAAGGTGTCGACGATGGTGCAGCGTCCGTCGCCGACCACCTCGTAGTACCAGCGCCAGGCCTCGGGATTGATCGGCTCGCCGACCGAGCCGAGGATGCGCAGGCTGGAGCGGTCGTATTTCTTCGGCAGCGCGTCGCCGTCCTTGGCGATGGCGCGGATCGCCGTCGGCGCGGTGTAGAAGATGGTGATCTTGTGGCGCTGGACCATGTCCCAGTAGCGACCGGAATCAGGGAAGGTCGGGATGCCCTCGAACATCACCGTGGTGGCGCCATTGGCGAGCGGACCGTAGACCACATAGGAATGTCCGGTGACCCAGCCGACGTCCGCCGCGCAGCAGTAGATGTCCCCCTCGCGGTAGTCGAAGACGTACTTGTGCGTCATCGCCGCGTACAGGAGGTAGCCGGCGGTGGAGTGCGCGATGCCCTTGGGTTTTCCCGTCGAACCCGAGGTGTAGAGCAGGAACAGCGTCTCTTCGCTGTCCATCGGCTCAGCGATGCAGTAGGGCCGCTCGCGCGCCATCGCCTCGTCCATCCACAGGTCGCGTCCGGCCTTCATCGGAACGCTGTTGCCGGTGCGTCGGCAGACGAACACCGAATGCACGCCAGGACAGTGGGCGAGCGCCTCGTCGGCGGTCCTCTTCAGCGGCACGATCTTGGTTCCGCGCAAACCTTCGTCGGCGGTGATCAGCGCCTTGCAGTCAGCGTCGATGATCCGGTCCTTGAGCGCCTCGGCGCTGAATCCTCCGAAGACCACGCTGTGCGTCGCGCCGATGCGCGCGCAGGCGAGCATCGCGTACGCCGCCTCGGGAATCATCGGCATGTAGATCGCGACGCGATCACCTTTGCGGATCCCACGCGCCTTCATCGCATTGGCGAGCTGGCAGACGTCGTGATGCAGCTGCCGGTAGGTGATGCGCCGGATCTGGCTCGCATCGTCACCTTCCCACAGGATGGCGACCTGGTCGGCGCGCTTGGCGAGGTGGCGGTCGATGCAGTTCTCGCTGACATTGAGCTGACCGCCGAGGAACCACGACGAGAGGCCTTCGGGGAACGAGCAGTCCATGACCTGGTCGAACGGACGGCGCCACGACAGGAACTGCTTCGCCATCTCGCCCCAGAAACCGGCCGGGTCCGCAACACTGCGGTCGTAAAGCTTCTGATACTCGGACGGACTCGCGATGTGGGCCCCGCTGCGGACGCGGTCGATGACCGGGTAGATGTCCTTGAGCTGGGAAGCAGGAACGCTCGTCATGGTACCCTCCTCGGCGGGAAGACCGTGATAGCAGCCGCGGCGGGCGGGAAAAGTCTCGGCCGATCAGGGTCCCCATGCGATCAGGCGGCCAGCGCTCTACCCCAGGCCGCGGTGGAGCTTAGGGCACAGCGGTCGTCGCGTGTAATCCGGCGGTGGAGCAGGGCCGAACGCGGTTCGTGGGATGGGTGCAAGATAGTCGCCTTCGAGCGGGATTGGATGAGCGGAATGGTCGCTCAGACACGATCGACGGCGCCCCGCAGTCGCGCATAGGCCATCCCAGGGATCCCCCGATGATCGCATCCGACCAATGACGCCCCCCTTCCGATCGGTCGCCGTCTGGTTCGTCTCCGTGCTGTGGGCGCTGTCCTGCGCGTTCGTCATCCCGCAGCTGGCGCTGTCCTTCGCCGCCTCGACGGCGAGCGGCGCCGAGGCCAAGGACGGCGCGGAGAAGCTGCGGTCCAGCTGCTTCCGTTTCGTCGAGCGCCGACTCGCCAAACGCCCAGTCGCCGATGTGCCGTGGAGCTCTGGCATGACGATGACGTTCGCCGGCTATGACAAGGCCAAGGAGTCGCTGCAGGCGACCTCGGGCGAGTCGAGCCTCGACGTCCCGCTCAAATCGATCAAGACCCGCGATCTCGCAAGCCTCATCAAGGCGGCATCCGGTTCGGAGGACTCTCCGGACGCGGACGGATACATCCTGGCGGCGGTGCTGCTGCTGAGCGATGGCGATCAGGGTGCCGCCTCCCATCTGCTCGAGCGCGCGAAGACCCAGGCGGCGGGCGTCGACGACAGCTTCGCCCACTGGCTCGAGCTGTTGGGCCTCGAGATGAAGGCGCCCGAGCCGAAACCGCAGCCCGAGGCCAAGAAGGAACCCGAAGGCGGCGACAAGACCGATATCGCCGGCGGCGAAACCGCACCCGGCATCCCCGGCTCGACCAAGCTGCCGACGGGACCGGGATCGAAGAAGCATGCCGTCTCGAAGGAGCATCCGCGGCTGTTCGGATCCAAGCAGCGCCTGCAGGGCCTGATGCAGGAGCGGGCCTACGGCTACGGCCTGATGGCGGATTACGCCAAGAAGAAGGACGCGTACGATCCCACGGCGATGCCGGCGATGGCGTTGGTGTCGTGCCTCGAGAACGACAAGGATCTCGCGCGCGAAGCGATCAAGCGCGCCATGGTCTACGCCACCGGACCGATCAAGGTCGGCCACGTCACCTTCGGCCACGACCTCGCCTACTCCGCCATGGTCTACGACCTCTGCCACCCGTATTGGACCGCCGACGAGAAGACGAAGTTCATCGATTACATGAACAAGACGGTGGACGCGAACGTGGGGTCGGAGACCTACCCGTACCACAATGGATATTACGGTTACAAGAACTGGGGTATCGGCCTGGCCTGCTACGCGACCATGTACGAGAATCCCCGCGCCGCCGAGATCCTCGCTACGCTCGACGCCGACTTTCGCGCGCGTGCGGTGCCCTGCCTCGAGCACGCCGGCGACGGCGGCGCGTGGTCGGAGGGACACTACATCCACTATTGGATCTACGAGTGGCTGGTGTTCTGCGAAGTGGCGCGGATGTGCGAGGGCGTCGACTACTATCCGCTGGCCCCGAAGTTCTTCGCCAATCGCGCCGTCGCCTCGATGTTCCAGATGCTGCCTGGCCACCTGCCGCATGAGACCAACCGGCCGGTTCCGGATGGCGATGGCGGTTACGGGACCTACGGCGGATTTTCCGAAAAGATCCTGTCAGCTCGGCGCATCCTGGTGAACTACTACCGCAACGATCCCGTCCACCAGATGGTCCACGCCTACAACCAGCTCGTTCCCCATCTCTGCATTCCGGAATCTTATGGGTACATGGATTTCCTGTGGAACGACCTGTCGGTGACCAAGGGCGACCTCAAGCAGATGAAGCTGTCACATTTCGCTCCCGGCGCGGGCGAGGTCTTCGCGCGGAACTCGTGGGACGGCGACTCGACCTACTTCTTCTTCAAGTGCGGCGACCGCATCTCGGCCCACCAGCAGCTCGATGTGGGCCATTTCTTCATCTACCGCCAGGAGCATCTCGCTGGCGACAGCGGTGTGTACGACGCGTTCGACTCCAACCACTGCGTGAACTACTACATCCGCTCCATCGCCCACAACACCATGCTGGTCTATGACCCGGCAGAGAAATTTCCCGACGGCATCCGCGCCGGTCCGGCGAGCGCGAACGATGGAGGCCAGGCCTATCCGTGGAAGGGCACCGCCATGGGCCACAACGCCGGCTGCCTGGATTTCCCCATGTTCACCGCCAACAAGCAGCTCGCCGACATCGCGGACGTCCTGGCTTATGAGGACCACGGCAGCTGGCTCTACACGGCCGGGGATTGCACCCGCGCCTATTCGTCCGCGAAGATGGCGCTGTTCACCAGACAGATCGTCTTCATCCGCCCATCGACCATCGTCATCTTCGACCGCGTGAAGGCGACCAAGCCCGATTACAAGAAGACCTGGGTGCTGAACCTGCACAAGACGCCCACCGGCACCGCGCCCACGATGGTCTCGACCAACGGCAACGGGAAGCTGTTCATCCAGACCGTCCTGCCCGCGAACGCCGACATCACCCTGCACTCCGGCGCAGAGCTCTATGCCTACGAGGGCAAGAGCTTCCCTCCGAATCCGCCCGCTGCTGCCGGCATGCCGATAGTCGAATGCCGGATGGAGGTCTCTCCGAAGACGGCGTCGGCATCCGACCTCTTCCTGCATGTGCTGACCGCGACCGACGCGAAGACCGACACCGCGGCCAAGGCCGAGGCAAAGGTGACCGGGAGCGATGTCACCGTCACCGTCGGAGGTGCGGTCATCAAATTCGACGTCAACTCCGTCGGGGGAACCATCGTCGTCGGCGGACAGAAGGGTACGCTGGCGAACAAGATCCAGCCCTGACGCCGAATTGGCGGACCAGTCTGGCTCCGCCCGATCCATCACCCGCGGGTGGTGGTGGCGGTCACGCGAAACACTGGTCATGATGCTTGCAAGTCAGGGGTCCACAGGTCCAATTCCGCGCCCGACCTCTCTGGAGCGCACATGCACCACCGACGATTCCTTCTCGTGCTGGCGGCCGTGCTGTTTCCTCTGGCGGCGTGGGCGGCCGACGCGCCCCCGGCCGACGCCGTCCACGACAGCCTCGCGAAGATCACCGGCCTCACCGAGAAGGATGGACGCTTCACCTGGGAGGACGGCAAGGGTGCGTCGATCGCGGTCAGCGACTACGCCGACGGCCAGCCGATCGTCGAATCCGGCGGCGTGCGCATCAGCGTGCCCCAGAGCCTGATCGCCTCCGAGCACACCGAGGCGATCAAGGCGATTCCGGGCCTGGCCAAGGCGGCCAAGATCCTGTCGGGCAAGGGATGGACGCTCGACGTCAGCGCCCTCGCGGGACCGATCCTGCGCGGAGACAAGGCCGTCGCGGTGGCCGACAAGGTGCTCAAGAAGATCGAGATCGCCTCCACCGATCGCAGCAAGGACCGCGACAAGCTGAAGACCGCCACGGCGCAGTTCTCGGCCAGGCTCGAATCCCTGGGCATGAATGACGACGCGCGCAAGGCCACCGAAGCGATCCTGCTGCTGATGAACCAGGACGACAAGGACCGCTCTCTCGACGAGGCCACGCCGGAATTCGCCAGGCGCATCGCCCGCAATGGATGGCTGTCGCAGATCCTGACCGATGCGAAGGATCAGAAGGTGGTCAACGAATTGAAGCAGGCCGTGCTCGCGGCGGAGAAGATGGCGCCTGTCACCAGCTACGTCGATGGGTCGTCGAACCTGT
This sequence comes from Planctomycetota bacterium, assembly GCA_013816415.1. Taxonomy (GTDB): domain Bacteria; phylum Planctomycetota; class UBA11346; order UBA11346; family UBA11346; genus JACCZE01. Next base: position 277 of record JACDEN010000067.1, on the reverse strand, counting down.
CCGAGATGCGCGACGCGTTCGGCCATGGCGGCTGGGTCCTGAACCTGCCGAACCGCGTGGCCTACGCCGTTCCGCACGAGGAGCCGCAGTTCCTCGTGGGCGGCTGGACGCGCAAGCGCCAACACGATCTCGACCTGGTGGTCGAGCTTCCCGCCAAGTCGGACCCGTTCACCGATGCCGACAAGGCGGTCTCGGCGCGCATTTACAAGAAGAAGCGCCTGCTCGCCTCGTGGGATGGCAAGGTATTCACCGCCGACGACAAGGCGTGGCATGAGGC
>JACDEN010000504.1 GCA_013816415.1 Planctomycetota bacterium | reverse complement strand
GACCTGCGGTCGCTATTTTGCCGGGTTTTTTGATCGTCGACTTTCTCCATTCAGGGGGCAGACGCCCCCTGAAACCCCAGCTTCGGCTCAGGCGGTCTCGTCGTCGGCGTAGTGGTAGACGCCGTCCTGTCCCTTGGTCTCGGAGACGCTCATGCGCAGCCGGCGCACGCTCAGCCGGCCGAAGGTGTCGCGCAGCCGCGCGCACAGCGAACGCCCGAGCCAGGATGCGAAATTCTCGGCCGAGGTGTTGTTGATCGGCAGCACGATCACCTCATCGGTCGGAGCGAGATAGCGCGACTGCCGATAGACCACCTCGGTATGCGCGTCATCCCGATGGCGGAAGGTGAGCTCGTGGTGCTTCCCGGGGATGATCCAGTGCTCATCGAGCTCGTCGCAGAGCGCCTTGATGATCGGCTTCACCATCTTGAAATCGATGACCAGTCCGAACTGCGACAGCGCGCCGTCGATCTCGCAGGCGACGTGGTAGTTGTGGCCGTGCAGGCGCTCCTTCGATCCGTCGGGAAAGATCAGGAAATGCGCGCAGGAGAACTTTAGGTACTCCTTCTCGATGGCGATCGACCAGTGTTCCATGCGCGTCCAACCTAGCGGACGCGCGCTCCAAGCCAACGATGTGAAAACCCATGGCTCGCAGCGCTCAGCCCGTAGGTTTCCGCGATGGCCGAAGCGGTGAAGCACATGTTCGGGCGCATCGCGCCCAAGTACGACATGCTCAACCGCGTGCTGTCGGCGCGCCGCGACGTGGCGTGGCGGCGGACCGCCCTGGGCATGCTCACCGGCTCGCCCTCCGACGTCCTCGATCTGGCGTGCGGCACCTTCGATCTGGCGCTCGAGGCCTTGGCGTGTGGCAAGGCCCGGCGCATCCACGGCTGCGATTTCTGCCAGCCGATGCTGATCGCCGGCGCATCGAAGCGCAGCGGCCGCCCGGTGACCGCGGCGGTGGGCGACGCGCTCCGGCTCCCCTACGCAGACGCCTCGTTCGATGCCGCCATGGTCGCGTACGGCTGGCGGAATTTCGGCGATCCCGCGCGCTCCCTCGCCGAGCTCCGGCGGGTGCTCAGGCCAGGAGGCGAGGTCCTGATCCTCGAATTCTTCCGCCCCGAGCGCTGGTGGCCACGGGTCTTCTACGCGACGTTCGGCCGCTTCGTCTTCCCCGCAGTGGGCGGACTGCTCGCGGGTGACAGCTCGGCGTACCGCTACCTCAACGACAGCATCCGCGGCTTCCTGTCGATCGCCGAGGCGGAGCGGACCATGGCCGCCGCCGGCTTCGACGACATCCGCCGCACCGGATTCTTCGGCGGGGTGAGCCACGCCCTGGTCGGCCGCTCGCGCCGCTGAATCGGGCTGGCGCGGAAATATCTTGAGCCGGGCGACGGATCTGGTGGGGTTGGAGCCACCGGAACGATGATGACATGCTGATCCTCCTGCTGCGCATCATCTTCGTCCTGCTCGCGGTCCTCGTCTTCATGACCAGCGGCCAGTACTGGTATCGCGGAGTCATGGAGGGCCACATGCCGCCGTGGTTCGGCGGCGCGCTCGGCTTCGGGGTCGCGATCACGCTGATCGCCGCCGAGCAGGCCTTCCGACGCCGCTTCGCGCGCACCGTGGTCGCGCTGCTGGTCGGACTCGGAGCTGGTCTCGCGCTCGCCTACCTGCTCCTGCAGGTCATGCGCCTCGTGCTGCAGGACGACGAGATGTACCGCAATCTCGATCTGCCGCTGGCGCTGGTGACGATCTACCTGGTGCTGATGACGGTGATGCGCAACATCGACCGCTGGCGCGTGGTCATCCCGTTCGTCGAATTCCGCGCGGAACGCATCGAACTCGGATCGATGGTCCTGGATGCCACGATCCTCGCCGATGGCCGTCTGCCCGCATTGCTGAAGACCGGGCTCTTCCCCTATCGCCTGCTCGTCCACCGCCAGGTCCTCTCGCGGCTGGAAGCCGCGACCCACGCCGCCGATCCGGCCGAGGTCGCCCGCGCGACGCGCGCCCTCGATGGCCTCAAGGAGATCCGCGCGCTCGGCAGTCCGCCGGTCGAGATCGACGAGACCGACATCCCCAATGCGCGCGACCTGAGCGACGTGCTGGTGCGGCTGTGCCGGCTCGAGAGCGCGATGCTGCTGGCCGGTGATCGCGAACTCGTGCGCATGGCGGAAGCGGAAGGCGTGTCGGTGGTGGATCTGACCGCATTGGCCACGGTCCTCACACCCGCGACCAAGCCCGGGGACGTGGTGAGCGTGACCATCGAGAAGGCCGGCGAAGGCAAGGGCCAGGGCATCGGCTTCCTCGGCGACGGCAGCATGGTGGTGGTCAACGGCGGGCTCGAAAAGCTCGGTGAACAGGTGCGCGCGACGGTACTGCGCACGCATGCCACCTCGAACGGGCGCATGGTCTTCACCGACCTCCTCAAATGATCGGGCGCGGCCGGCCGCGTCAGTAATCCGCATCCCAACCGGGGACGGTCCGCAGCAGATCCGACAGTCCGCGCGCCGCGGCGGCATCCTCCATCAGCACGCTGGCCTCGCGGTTGCCGGTGAGCGCATCGCGGGTCCAGTTGTGGCTGCCGATGACCACCCGCGCGTCATCGATGATCAGGACCTTGGCGTGGCTGGTGCGGTCGGGTTCATCGACGAGGACGTGGACGCCGTGCGTGCGCAGCCACTCGAACGGACGCTCATGCTTGGGATCGACCTCGTGGGTGCCGAAGGTCGAACCGAGATCGAGGCACACCTGGACGTGGACTCCGCGCCCGGCCGCATCCGCCAACGACTGCATCAGAACGCTCACCGGCCCGTCGCTGCCGTCGAGGTGGACGACGAACATCGACATCCAGATGCGGCGGCGAGCGGATGCGATCAGCCGTTCGACCGCCCGCGGATACTCCATCTGATGGTGCGGACCGCTCAGGACCAGAAGCGGCGGGACGCGCCGGGCGTGGTTGACCAAGCCGAGGACGAGGATCGCGATGACGACGGCGCCGAGCGCGACGGTGCGCTTGAGCCACGGCGGCACCGGTCGCATGTCGGGTTGCAGCGCGTACGCCATCAGCCGGCCCGGTCGCATCGCGCAGCACAGGCCTGTTCATAGACCGCCTCCGCGGTGAGGGCGGCCATGTCCACCTGCGCGAGATCCTTGCGCTCCCACAACGCGCCGGGGGCCTGCAACGTGCGGTAACCGCGCCCGCGTGGGCCATTGCGCGTCGCCGGAACCGGCTCGAACAGTCCGACCGCGGGAGTTCCGA
>JACDEN010000066.1:702-9640 GCA_013816415.1 Planctomycetota bacterium | reverse complement strand
GCCTCCAGCCGCTACACCTGACCGCTGAGCCACCACTGATTCGCCCCTGCGGAGTGCTTCCATGCGCGGACTCCTCATCCTCTCCCCACTGCTGATCCTGCTCTGCGTCTCCTGCGGCGGCCCGTCGCAGAACACCCAGGCCGCCGGGACCGCGAGCGCCACCGGCGGCACGACGGCGTCCGGCTACGACCTGGTGCCGCTCGCGCTCACGAATGAGCCGGATGTCCCGACCACCGGCAATTTCAGCCTCCATTTCACGGTCTATGACGCGAGCAGCGACAGCCAGGGCGCGCTGAATGTCGGATGGCGCATCCTGCAGGACGGCGCCGCGCTGCCGGCCTCGGCCGGCGACGTCAGCGGCGTGATCGCCTCGCTGCCCGGCAACACCGCCGTCGACATCGTCGCGCAGCTCGGCGGCGTCAGCGCCGGCACCCACCAGTTCACCGTCGAGGTCGATGCCGAGAACAGCCACGCTGAATACATCGAGACCAACAACCGCGCGCAGCTCACCGCCTCGATCACCGCGCCCGCGGGGGCTCCGGCGCGCGACCTGTTCGTCTCGGGGGCCCACGCCAATCCGACCTCGCCGATGCCGAATGCGGTCTCGGTGACCTTCGCCATCGTCAACGTCGATCCCACCCAGGCGGATGGGATCCCCTGGAGCGTGAGTGAAGGCGGCGTCGTGATCGCCTCGGGCACCGCCGCCACGGTGCCCGCGAACGGTCAGACCTCGATCACCGCCGGGCCGTTCAGCGCCGCGATCGGAGCGCACACCTACGTGGTCACCGTCGATCCCGCAAATCTCATCGCCGAGAGCTCGGAGACCAACAACACCGAGACCGTGACCCTGACGGTGCGGGATCCGTCGGTAGCGCCGACCGACGTCGACGTGTTCCCGGTGGCCTACCACCTGCATCCCAACAGGGACGTCAACGGCAACCTGCCGCAGAACCTCGAGATCCACTTCTGGGTCTACTACCGCTCGCCCTCGGGTCAGCCGCCGATCAACGTCGCCTGGCACATCTCGATGGATGGCGCGCTGATGCCGTCGGGAATGAATTACGGCGGATTCAGAGGCGTGCTGAACAACCTTCCGGCGAACACCTCGGGCGTCGGGGTCGGCGAGGGCTTCTCCTACCTCACCAACATCCCCATCGGTCCGCACGTTTTCAAGGTGGTCGTCGATCCGGCGAACCTGATCACCGAGGATGACGAGGCCAACAACATCGGCTCTGACATGCCGGCGGTCATCACCATCGCCTACGCGGGGTGATGCGCAGGCGGAGTACGGATCCATCGACCAGCGGTGTCCACGGGGACGGCCACACGCGGAGTCGAGGCCCTCAGCGCACGCCCCCGAGCACCTCGATGCGCCAGGAGATGAACGTCCGCACCACCGGGTCTGATGCGCGGCGGTGCACCGGAAGCTCCTGCCAGGCGCGGTAGTCGCCGAGCGCTGCGGCCGGTTCCTGCGCGCGTTCGTGCGCCACCGCCCGGCACAGCAGCAGATCGGCGTCGAGCTCGGTGACATACAGCTGCCGACGGTAGGCCTCCTCGTCCATGGCGCCCGAAAGGAACATCGCGTTGTGCCAGGGCCGCTGCCGCCAGGCGTAGCGCATGCCGCTGCGGACGCGGGCGCAGGTGCGTTCCATCGCTCCGGCGTCGCCGGCGAGTTCGCGCAGGAAAGGAACGATGACCAAGGCGGTGGTGCCATAGCCGGCCTGACGCAGTTCGCAGGCGGGAGGAGTCTCGAACCACTTCAAGGCCGCGGCGTGGTCCCCGGCGATGAAGGCCTGCAATCCGAGCATCAATCGCGGCCACATCAGGTAGAAGTAATGGTGTCCATAGACGTCGTAGGCTTCCTGATACCGCCCCCGCGCCAGCAGCACGTCGACCCGCCGCGCATCCTGCGGCGGGATCTCGTCAAGGCGTCCGAGGGAGATGAGCGCCGTGGTTTCCCATTGATGGTCGCCGCAGACCGCCAGGGCGTCGAGCTGCCCACGGTCGTACATCACCGCGGGGTTCGCATCGAAGCGCGCCGGAAGGTCGGCGGTGCGACCACGGTCGATCATGATCAGGGCATGCAGGGGGTCTGATATTGGATTGGGATACCGCCCCTCCAGAGGATCATAGCCCGGCATCGCGAAGAGCGTCTCCTGGCCGATGACGGTGCTGTCGTTCTTCCAGCGTTCGGCAGCTTCCTCGATGCGGCCCAAGCGGATCAGGGCATCGACGCAGTTCGACGCGTCCTCTGGAAAGCGATCGACCACTTGCTGGTAGCGCTCCGCGATGTTGAGTGCCGCCGCGGTGGTGCGGTCGGTGACATGTTCGTGAGGGAACAGGCGGTCGTGCAGGTCCAGGTAGGGTTCGATCTCGCGGTTGCGGACATCCTCGCGCGTCGCGTCCGTCAGTTTCCGGGCATAGTCCGACCACTGTACCGCGACTTGGTTGCGGATGGCTTCGCTGCCGGCGGTATACAGCGACGCAAGGCCGGTGAGCACCCGGTCGTGATCGCCGGCGGCGAATGCCTGGTCAAGGCGGTGGAGATCCACGCGCGGCTCCCAGGGGGTGCTGCGCAACGGCTCCCACCGGGCGAATGCGCCGGCGGGGTCGTGATCGAGCAGATCGGACAATCCCGCCTTGTAGATCGCTTCGTTGGCCATTCCCGACCCGGGATGCGCGCGAGCGACACGGATATAGATCTCCTCCGCCTCGCGATAACGGCGCTGCTGGACGCAATAATCGCCGAGCGCCGTCGCCGGCAGCTTGGCCGGCATGCCGCGCGAGTAGATGCGCACGTTGGAGAACGCCTTGCCGGAAAAATACGCGTACAGCGTCAAGTAGCCCTGGCTGAACGGCAGGATGTCCTCATAGCCCATGATGCGCTGGTGATCCACCCACACGGTGATCGTGGTGTGCACGAATTCGACGCGCACATGGTGCATGCGTCCGATCTGGGGGCGAAAGGTGCTGTGGGCGACCTCGGTCCCGCCGTATCCGATGGGGATGAGGATGTCCGAGAACACCCCGCCGCGCGCGCCGATCTGGACGAAGTAGGAACTGGGGTCGATGTCCGCGGCCGGGCCGCCGTCGAGGGCGAGGTCGCGCGACCAGATCATCGACAGGTCTCCCGGCTGCGCGCCATCCAGGATCTGGGCGTCGTACTCGATCGCGGTATCGCCGATGAGCTTGTCGCGGAATCTCGCCATGCAGCTCTCCCTGGTACTGACCAGCAGGCCGTCGCGGACTGCGAACGACTCGCCCGTGACCTGCCAGCGCGTGGTCCACGAATCGTCGACGAACCGCTGGTCGAGGATCGGCCGCCCCCACGAGGCCAGCTCCTTGAGCCGTTCGCCGTAAAGCGCTCCGAGGAGCGATGCGATGATCGCCAACGCCGACAGCACGGTCCACAAGGCGCGCCCATGGCGGCGATGCCAGCGGCCCAGCCGCACCAGCAGCGCATCGCGATGGACGCTCACCGCGAGTCCGGCCTGGTACTGGTCGAGGTCCGCGATGAAAGCCTCCGCCGACTGGTAGCGGTCCTGCGGCCGGGGGGCCATCGCCTTGCGGGCGATGGCGATCAGCGGCGGCGGCACGGACCGGCGTTCCTCTGCGGTGAGGGCATTGATCTCGCCGGCGCGCTTCATGCGCCAGAATTCATCAGCGTCGTCCGACCACGTGGGGCAGCGCAGCGCCAGCGTGTGGAACAAGGTGGCGCCGAGGCAGTAGATGTCGCTCAGTCGGTCCACGCATTCGTTCCGGGCCTGCTCGGGGCTCATGTACAACGGCGTGCCGTAGAGGTGGACCGTGCCGCTGTCGATGCGGACCGCGCTTCCCCAATCGACCAGCAGGATCTCGCCGAATCCGCCGAGCATGATGTTGTCCGGCTTGATGTCCTGATGCACGATTCCAGCGTGGTGCGCGAAGGCGAGCGCATTACCGACCGCCTGGAAGATGCCGACGGTCGCATTGAAGCTGGCGATCCGCTCCGCATGCCGCTCATGGGTTGACGACATGATCGCCTCGCCCAGCGAGGAGCCGCGGATCTTCTTCATGGTGAAGAACACCTCGCCGCGCGCGCCGACGTCGATCTCGTGGACCGGCAGCACATTCGGATGCTCGAGCGCCGCGGTGATGCGCGCCTCGCCGATGAAGCGCCGGATCTCCTCGGCGTCCGAACTCGAGCCGGTCTCGAGCACCTTCACCGCGAGCTCGCGGTCGAGGTTGCGGTCGAGCACCGAATAGACCGCGCCGGAAGCGCCGCTGCCGAGCATCGCCTGCAGCTCGAAGCGCGACTGATCAGGTCCGGGGATCGGGTGACCGACCGCGGCGAGGCGCTGATGGAGTCCGGGTTCGTTCAGCGACGGCAGCCCGATGGGTGCTGGCGCCATCTCGCCCGGAGCGTGCCGGGTCTGGGCCAGCGATTGCTGAGAATGCTCTCCTGCGGCCATCTGAGAGGATACCATCACGCCGGGCGACCGTCCATGTCCGCTCGATCGCCTGGGACCTGGCGATCTCTGAACGGACGATGCCCGCGAGCCTCTTCCGTGCAAAAAAGTCGGCGTGGTCCGGAATCTCGCCTGGCACGCGATCGATTCTTCACCGCGAATTCCCTGAGCGCACCCGCCGTCCCAGCGCTCGCAGCATCCATCCCACCTCCTGCGACAGCACGATGATGTCCGGCAGCGTCCTCCCGCGCAGCGCGCCAATGCGCTTACCCAGCCGCAGCTGGCACTCGACCTCAGCGCACGAACCGCAAGCGATCGACAAGAAGTGGGCAAATTCGGCGTCTCCCTCGCGCTGGCAGCCTTCGGCGATATTCGACGCGATCGACACCGCGGCCGACCGCATCTGCCGGACGAGATCGCTTTCCCCGCGCGCGACCTCGACGTCGCGGTACACGCGGGTCACCAGTTCCACTGCTCGCTGCCAAACCACCAAGTGTTCGCATCTCATCTGTGATTCCTTTCACCCCGCACCGCGTGATCGCGCGCAGGTGTCAAGGGCGCGCCCCGCGCCGAGCGCACCCTTGACGCCGAGCACGATCACGACAATCGGCAGGTGAAGGAGTCGCCGTTGCCGTCAGCTTCGCGCTTCTGAGCTTCTTCCACTTCGGACTTCGCGCTTCTTCTGCTTGTCCGCGAACCGCTGATCCAAGACAAGCACAAGAAGCTCGAAGCCCGAAGCCCACCGCCGACAATCACCCAAAACCCCAGACTTCCGACGCTAACAGCCGCCACTCACACCGTCCACATCGGCGCCTTGCCGAAATCGCGGTAGAGATCGGCGAGGCCAGCGTTCGGTCGCTTGGCCTTGGCTTCGGCGATCGAGGCGTCGAGCTGGACTTCGTACGGTGCGCGCGCGACCTGGCGCAGCACGCCCATCGCCATCGGGCCCTCGCTGTCGCAGCCGAGGCGGCTGAGCAGCACGTGGTACGCCGGATCATTGATCGACTGGTCGTGCACCACCAGGTCGCCCTCGGTCACGCCGTTCTCGCCGAGGACCACGATCTCGAAACCGAAGCCCTTCTGGCGGATGCCCTTGGCCTTGTCCTTGCCGAAGCGCAACGGCTTGCCGTGCTCGACCAAGAGCTGGGCCTCCTCGCGCTTCTCCTTGGCGTAGACCTCGTCCCAGGTGCCGTCGTTGTAGATCACGCAGTTCTGCAGGATCTCGACGAAGGAGGTGCCCTTGTGCGCGGCGGCGACGCGCAGCGTGGCGGCGAGATGCTTGAGATCCTTGTCGGTCGAGCGCGCGATGAAGGTCGCCTCGGCGCCGAGCGCCAGCGAGCAGGGATTGACCGGATGGTCGAGGCTGCCTCCGGGCGATGACTTGGTCTTGAGGCCGGCCGGCGAGGTCGGCGAGTACTGGCCCTTGGTCAGGCCGTAGATGCGGTTGTTCAGCAGCAGCACCTTGATGCCCGGATTGCGGCGCAGCAGGTGGATCATGTGGTTGCCGCCGATCGAGAAGCCGTCGCCGTCGCCGGTCACCAGCCACAGGTCGAGCTCGGGATTCGCCAGCTTGATGCCGGTCGCCACCGTCGGCGCGCGGCCGTGCAGGGTGTGGAAGCCGAAGGTGTTGACGTAGAACGGGAAGCGGCTCGAGCAGCCGATCCCGGAGACGAACACGATCTTCTCCTTGTCCACACCGATCTCGGGCAGCAGTCCCTGCACGACGGACAGGATGGCGTAGTCGCCGCACGACGGGCACCAGCGCACGTCCTGGCCGGAGATGAAATCCTTGCGCGTCAGCGCCTTGCGGTCGGACATGTCAGGTTCCTTTGGCAATAGGAGTCGGCAGCAGGTTGCGGATCGCCTGTTCGATGTCGGCGACCTTGAACGGCAGGCCGCGCACCTGGTTGAAGCCGACGGCGTCGACCAGGTATTTCGCGCGGACCAGCTTCGAGAGCTGGCCGCAGTTGTTCTCGGGGATCAGCACGCGCGTGAAGCGGCCGATGATCTCACCGAGATCCTTGGGCAGCGGATTCAGGTGCCGCAGCTGCACGTGGCTGACCTTCGCGCCGCCCGCGCGCAGATGTCGCACCGCGGTGAGCACCGGGCCGTAGGGCGAGCCCCACGAGATCGCCAGCACGTCGCCCGACGCATCGCCGGTGACCTCGGTCGCCGGATACGAGTCAGCGATGCGCTCGACTTTCGCAGCGCGCAGGTCGGTCATCAGCTGGTGGTTGTCGGGATCGTAGCTGATGTGGCCGGTGATGTTCGCCTTCTCGAGGCCGCCGATGCGGTGCTCGAGGCCGGGCGTCCCGGGGATCGCCCACGGCCGCGCGAGATATTTCTCATCGCGCTGGAAGGGCTGGAAGGTCGCGGGGTCGGTGTGGAAGTTGCAGTCGATCGGCGCGAACGACGCGGGATCGGGGATCCGCCACGGCTCCGAGCCGAAGGCGATGTTGCCGTCGCACAGCAGGATCACCGGCGTGCGCGTGCGCACCGCGATGCGCACCGCCTCGATCGCGCACTCGAAGGCGTCGGCGGGCGAGCGCGCGGCGATCACCGGGATCGGGGACTCGCCATGGCGGCTGAACAGCGCATGCAGGAGGTCGGCCTGCTCCATCTTGGTCGGCAAACCGGTCGACGGTCCGCCGCGCTGGACGTTGATCACCACCAGCGGCAGTTCGACCGCGACGGCCAGGCCGAGGAATTCGCTCTTGAGATCCAGGCCAGGTCCGGCGGAGGCGGTGACCCCGATCGATCCGGCGTAGCTCGCGCCCAAGGCCGCGCCGATCGCGGCGATCTCGTCCTCGGCCTGCAGCGTCTTCACGCCGAGCGCGCGCAGGCCCGAGAGCTGCTGCAGGATGTCCGACGCCGGCGTGATGGGATAGCCCGAGAAGAACAGCTCGCGCCCGGCCTTGTGCGCGGCGGTGACCAGGCCCATCGACAACGCCTGGTTGCCGTTGACCGAGCGGTAGGTTCCGGGTTTCACCGATTCGTCGCGCGGCACCTGCACCCGCGCCTGGAACGCCTCGGTGGTCTCGCCGTAGTGCCAGCCGGCCTTCAGCGCGGTAAGGTTGGCGGTGATCACCTCGGGCTTGTTCTTGAACTTGTCGTTGATGAAGGTGATGGTCGCATCCAGCGGACGGCTATAGAGCCAATAGGTCAGGCCGAGCGCGAAGAAGTTGGCGCAGCGGCTCGCCGCCGAACCGACGATGCCCAGCGGCTTCAGCGCGGCCACGGTCAGCCCGGTGAAATCGACCTGATGCACCTGGAAGCCGGCGAGGCTGCCGTCGTTCAGCGGATTGGCGGTGTAGCCGACCATCTCGAGATTGCGGGGCACGAAGCCCGAGCTGTCGGCGATGATGGTGCCGCCCTTGGGCAGGTCGGCGATGTTCTTCTTCAGCGCGGCGGGATTGAACACCACCAGCACGTCGGGTGCGTCGCCCGCGGTCAAGGTCGCGGTCGAGGCGAACTGCATCTGGAAGCCGGAGACGCCGTAGATCGTTCCCGCCGGCGCGCGGATCTCGGCCGGGAAATCCGGCAGGGTGGCGATGTCGTTGCCTGCCACCGCCGAGGTCAGGCCGAGTTGGTCGCCGATCGTCTGCACGCCGTCGCCCGAATCGCCGGCGAAGCGGATGATGACGCGGTCGACGGAGGGGACCGCCGTGGCGGTCGCGGGCGCTGGTATGGTCATCCTGAGTCTCCGGTCCCGCGGTCCGGCGGGTGGGTGAGTATGCCGGTCCGCGGCCGACGGCACCACTGGCATCTCGCGCATGACGGGTATGCGGGGTGCCACTGGGTGGTCCGCGCGCCTCCGTCTTGCCGAGCCGTCAGAACTTATGGCGAAAGGGCTTGGAAGAACCGGGAATTAAGCCCGCTCCTGCGCCTCGGACGGAAGCTGCTGCGGGGATCAACCGCTGCCCGCGCGCCGCTCCCGCGGCGGTGAAACAGGCCGCTGCCCCGCGGCGCTGATACGGCGGCAGGATCCTCACCACCACCTCACCACCACCTCACCACCACCGCATCACCTCCAGGAAGCATCCCATGGGACTCGCCGAACGCCGCGCCAGCATGCAATTCCAATCCGAGCAGTTCCCGAAGCTGAAGAAGGAGGTCGACGTCGCCGCCGGCTTCGAGGTCCCGCTGGAGGTGGACTGGGACACGCTGCCGACCGACGGCGAGACCCATCTCTACAACGACAGCTGGACCAGGGTCTACTTCCACCCGCTGCGCGACGCCTTCAAGGACATCTGCATCGACAAGGGCGTGCTGACCCTCGACCACAAGCCGACGACCAACGTCGACGACGTCAAGGACCGCGCCGAGGGCATCCGCAAGACGCTCGAGGAGAAGCTCTGAACGCCTGCGTCGGATCGGCTGGAAGGCCGCGCCGACGGTCGCGGGCCCACAGTGCTCGGCGCCGACTGTATCAGCGATGGCCGCGCCTCTGCGTGAGGTCGCGCTCGCGCGGCTCACGCCCGGTCGTGAGA
>JACDEN010000066.1:0-692 GCA_013816415.1 Planctomycetota bacterium | reverse complement strand
GACGCATGGCGACGACGCGCATCACCGCGGGCCAGACGCGCAAGAGCACCGAGTTCGAGGATTTCGCCGACACCATCGTGCACGCTGATGTGCGCATCGCGGCGGGCAGGGCCAAGGCGCTGCTGGTCTTCCGCCAACGCGACAGCGGCATCTGGTACGCGCTGTGCGGCTCGCGCCGCCCGCGGCTGGTGCGGGTGACGCTGCGCCAGCTCTTCGCATTCGACCGCACCCTCGCCGGCCTCGGCGAGATGCCCCATGGCAAGGGCGTGAGCCGCGGCGACGCCACGTCGTCCTGGACGACCTGCCCCGCGCCCCCGTCGGCCGACCAGGAGGGATTCCCATACCTGCTCGACGTGGCCCGCCTGCGCACCTCGCAGTGGGCCGACCAGTCGGCGGCGATGCTGATCTTCCCCGGACTGATTTGCGGTCTCGGCGCCGGCTACCTGGTGATGATGGGCGCTCCGGCGACCGGCGGCGCGTCGACGACCTGGGCGGTGCCCCTCGGGATCGCCAGCGCCTGGCTGTTCATGTCCGGCGTGATCACGGGCGCGACCCGGCACGCGCTGTGGGTGCTGATCGGCGCGCTCGGCATGGTGGCCTGCGTCGCGCTGCCGCTGCTGCGGCCCGAGTATGCGCTCGGCCGCTGGCGTCCCGCGCTCGCGCTGCCGGCGGTACTGGCGCTGCTGCTGCTC
>JACDEN010000503.1 GCA_013816415.1 Planctomycetota bacterium | reverse complement strand
GACAGATTTCATCTGACAGCTGATAGCTGATAGCTGATAGCTGATAGCTGATAGCTGATAGCTGATAGCTGATAGCTGATAGCTGATAGCTGATAGCTGATAGGATCCCTGCCTCGCGTTGTCCACCACCAACCACCAACCACCACCAACCACCAACCACCGTCCGTAAAGCGGACGGCCCTACACCCGATGCCCGCCGCTGACTTCGATGACCGCGACCTTGCCGGGGCGCTTGTTCGGGGGCGGCAGGCCGCACCAGGTCCACACACCTGCGGCATCACAGGTCCAATCGGGGACCGCGCTCGGCTTGTCGTTGCGGGAGACCGCGAGCAAGGCGCCGGACTCGTCCGGATCGGGGATGATCATGACATGCCAGGTCTCTGGCTTGCCCGTCTCAGGCGTGAAGATGATCCAATGGGTCGGTGACCATTTCGGGCGCATGCGGCGAGCCTAGCACGCCACCGGAAAACAGCAGCCTCGTAGTGCTCATGGCCCTTGCCCAGGTGCAACCGTTGTTGTCCCTTGAATGCGTGAGCCGCGGCTTTTCCGCCACGGAGTCGACCACCGGCGAACCGTGCCGATCCAGCGGTCCATGCCGGTTTTGGGAATTAGCGATTTCGCTGACCGAGCATCCACGCACGATTCCACATCAGCGAGACGACGTCATCACGATCCGCTGACGCCCACGGCCTGCCGCCCGCAGGTCCCGCGGCGAACCCGCGACACCATCGGCTTACAACCGAGGCCCTCATCGCGAGTAGCACACAGCCGCAGATCCGGGAGGGAAGGAGGCCGGGCGCTCCTGGTCCTCGCCTCTCCGCTTGCTAGAGTGAACAGTGACCCGGAGGCGATATGCCACCACGACTACGACGTTCGGTCACCGGCAATGATGCTGCGACGCCCCCGATCGCGTTGCCGGCGTCGCCGCCTGGCGCCGCCCCCGGTGCGGCGGATCCGGGCGAGGCGGTGAATCCGCTCAGCCGCGCGGTCAATCCGCGCGCCCAGTATCCGCTGCATTTCGACCTGCTGATGCGCGACTTCTTCGCCCACGGCATCGAACCCGAACGCCTGCAGGTGGTCGCGGCCGACGAGGTGCGGCTCGACGAGAACGGCATGGACGTCGAATTCACGCTGATGGAGGTCGGCACCGAGCACATGCGGCGCTGTCGCGTCGACGTGAACCACGGCCGGCTGGTGCAGATCCAGCACTACTGAAACTGATGCTGGGCCGGCAGCTCGCACACCCGCCCCAACGCACAGGCCCTGAACCTCAGCGACGGCCGCGCGTTTGCCGCCAGGTGCCGCGCCTGCTCGTTCTCGCATGGCTGCTGACCCTCGTGCGCCTCGGATGCGCAGCCGAGGCGATCGATGCGCTCGCGATCGAGCGCGCGCTGCTCGTCCTGAGGCACGCTGCGCCGCTTCCGGGCTCCGACCTGGCCGCGACCGCGGAGCAGGATCAGGAGGACGACCTGGCGCTCTTCACTGGCACCCAAACAGCGCCTCCCTTCCGTCGCATCGACCGCGCCGCCCTCGCCTATGTGCGCGGCGGACGCCGCTATCCGGCCGTCCAGTTCTCGTGCGCACGCCAGCTCATTCCCGAGGAGGACGCGCTGGTGCAGGCGCTCGCCGATCCCGATCCGGGCATCCGCCTCGAAGCGCTGGCCGTGCTGGTGGCCGCACGCGCCGGCCATTCGATCACCCGGCAGTGGGCGACGCTGCAGGAATTGAAGTCGATCTCGGGACCGGCTGGCTGGGATGCGGCCCTCGCGCTCGTCGACGCGCCCTTCGGGCCATCCGCCATCGACGCGCGGCTCGCACAGGCGCTCGACGGCGAACCCGGCGGTCAGGAAGTGGAGTGCCCGGACGACCTCGCCTGGGCCGTGCGCGCCGCTGGCGTCATCGTCCGCGCCGAGTCGGTGCCTGCGCTCGCGCGCCTCAGCCGCCAGCCGAGCATCGACCTCAGCATCGCCGCAGAGCTGAGCCTCGAGGAGATCCCGGGGCCAGCCGCCGACGCGGCGCTCGCTGACTGCATGATGGCGTGGAATTACAACGCCTACGTCCGCGCGGGAAACGCCCTGCTCAAGCGCGATCCCGCGCTGGTGGTCGCGCGGCTCGGAACGGCCGTCGCTCCGGAGGGATGCCGCTACCAGCAGGGACTGCTGCTGGCGCAGTGCGACGACGCGCGCGCCGTGCCGCTCTTGTGCGCCTCGGTCGGCCGGATCTCGCTGGTCGACGGTACGATGTTCATGCACATCGCGCGCCTCGCGCGGGTCGACCAGCGCGAGCTCGTCGAGGATCTGCCCGGGCATGTGCGGCCCGCGCAGCGCGCGGAGGCGCTCCGGACCGTCGCCGAGTACCGCAAGCTCCTCGGCCTGCGGTGAAGACGACCGTCGCGCGCTTCACATGCGTGCGTCATCCGTCGCTGCGTCCGCCTCATGGCGAGCGGTGCTCCAGCACGATAGCCACCCCGCCGAAGGACTCGCGCAGGTGCTGCGCCGACCACGACTGCGGCGCCTGGCACAGGGGATCGTGGACGAGGACATCCGCTCCGCGTCCGTGCACCGCGAGCGCGTGCTGGATGTCGGGATTGTCGATCACCGCGGTCACGCCGTCCTGGGTCAGATCCTCAGCGGATACGTTCGCCAGGCGCGGTCGGTAATCGGTGCCAGCCAATTTGAGCATCAGGCCGCGGTAGGTGTTGAACACCGTGGTGCCGCCGGTGCGCGTCAGGCACAGCGTCGCCATCTCGGCCTCGCTCGCCGGGATCCCGAGATACGACAGCGCGCACACGCACGAGGTCGGCGCGCAGGTGTACATGGTGCTCTGCGTGCAATGGTGATCGGCATCGGCGAACCGCTCCTCGCCGTGATGCTCCGGCGCGATCATCCACCACGTCGCGAACGCTCCCTTGGCGAGGATCGCGAGCGACAGCGCGACCATCGCGACGCGGTTCCAACGGATCGGCAGCTGCGGGATCGCGGTACCGAAGAACAGCAGGGCGATGGCGAAGATCCAATACCCCTGCAGGTAGATGTACCACGGCCACGGGAAGAGCGCGGCCTCCCAGGCGGGGCGCTGGGTCAGCGCGCTCTTCGCCACCAGCAGCGCGAGCACCAGCCCCGCGCCGGCGAGCGCCCAGCGCCGCCCGCGCTGCGCGCCAGCGAGGCCGGAGGCGAAGGCGACGATGCCGATGAGATTGACCACCAGGAAAGGGAGCATGCTGTCCATGCAGGCTCATACGCGGATCAGCGCGCGCCGTGGACCCCGGTTG
>JACDEN010000502.1 GCA_013816415.1 Planctomycetota bacterium | reverse complement strand
GCCGGAAACCAGCGCACGAGGAAGAGCCGGTTGACAGTGGCCCCGCCTCGTCTCCGGCATAACCTTCCGCAACACTCGACAAGGAGACCGCATGTCCGCGCGCGCAATGGTGGTGACCATCCTGATCTTGGCCTTCGCGATCGGCGCCTGCCTGTTCTTCTTCAGCCGCTCGGCCACTCCATCCCAGCAGGATGCGCATCCTTCTGCCCGCCCCGCGGCCGCATCGCCGTCGGCGGCGACGCCTGCGAAGTCGATGACCGACACGGCCAAGGACGCGGCCGCCGGAGCGGCCGATCAGCTCAAGGCCGGAGCCGCCGAGGCGACGGACGCCGCCAAGGCCGCGCTCGCCCAAGGCCAGCAGCAGGCGAAGGATCAGGCGGCGGCGCTCAGTGCCGATGCCAGCGCCGCAGCCGATGCGGCGAAGGCGCAGACTGCTGCCGCGACCGCAGCCACCAAGGACGCTGCAGCCGCAGCCGCGGCCGATCTGTCCAGCGGAGCAACGCAGGCGGCGCAGCAGACCAAGGATGCCCTCACCAGCACCGTCCAGGCCGTGAAGAATCCCCTCGTGGTCAGCTCGCCAACAGCGACTGGTGCAGCGGTCGCGAATCCGGCAGCCCCGGCCGATGCCGCGACCACCGTCAAGCAGGCCTCCGACAGCGTCAACCAGGCGCGCAACGCCTTCCGCAAGAAGCCGAAGCCCGCGCCGGTGCCCGCGCCGGTCCAGCCGGATGTGCCGGTCCGCCCAGCTGCGGATCCGAAGCCAGTCGAGTCTGCGACCGCGGCGGTTGTCGCTCCCTCGGCGGTGCCAGCTCCGGCAACCACGCCGGCTCCGACCCCGGCAACCGACAAGACCGATGCTGATGGCGCGGTGAAACCGGCGGTTGAGCCTGCTGTCGATCCGGCGGCCGATCCCATGGCGCCCGCGGCGCCCTAGGATCTCGTCAGCGGCGGACCTTGCCGCTCGCCGTCCGCTCGAGCGCGGTGGTGAACGTGAAATGCGCTGGACGCTTCAAGGGCGCGAGGCGCTGGACGCACCACGCCGACAGTTCCGCTTCGACCCGCGCCTGGTCGGCGAGCGGAGACAGCTGGACATCCGCGTGGACGTGATCGCCCGTGCGAGCATCCGGCATCGCGCGCACCCGACTGGCGGCCACCCACGGATGCGCCTCGAGCACCGCCTCGACTTCGAGCGGGAACACCTTCACGCCGCCGACGTTGATGATGTCCTTGCAGCGGCCGAGCAGACGGATGCGGCCCGCGTCGTCCTGCGCGGCGAGATCGCCGGTGAGGAAACAGCCGTCGACCAGCACCTCAGCGCGGGTCCGCCACGGCTGCAGGTACGCGTCGAACAGGCCGGGCCCGGCGATGGCGAGCTCGCCGGTCTCTCCGACCGGAACGACCTGTCCGTCCGGAGCGAGGATCGCGACCTGGAACGCGGGCAGCGGCCGACCGAGTTCGCCCGGTGCCTCACCAGGCGATCCCTCGCTGACGAAGGGCAGGCCGACCTCGATGATGCCCAATCCCTGGCGCACGTCGAGACCGTGCCGCGCGCGGAAATCGATCGCGGCGGTCGCGTCCAGCGCCGTGGTGGTCGAGACCACGCGCGTCAGGCTGCGGGGCAGATCATTCCCCGGAGGCAGTTCGGCGAGGCGCCGGATGTGGTACGGACTGGCATAGGCGATGGTCACCGACTCGGCGCGCGCGATCGCAGCGGTGACGCTCGCACGCAGGCTGTTGCCGAAGACCAGCGCGGCCCCCTGCTGCAGATAGAGCAACAGCGAGACGGCGACATGGTACGCCATCGGCAGCAGCCATAGCACGCGATCATCCGGCGTGATGCGCAGACCGGCATTGGCCGCCGCGATGCGCGCGAGAATGGTCTCATGGCTCAGCAGCACGCCCTTGGCCGCACCGGTGGTACCGCTGGAGAGACGCACGTATGCGCTCATCCCCGGTCCCAGCGGATCAACGCCGCGCGGATGACCGGTCGGTTCCAGGCGGAGATCCTCTGGTCGCGAACCCCGCGCGGGACGCAGGGTCCATGGCGTCTGCAGGACGTCCATCAGGGCCGTGACCTCGGGGTCGGCGAGCAGATGGTCGACGGGCGCGTGGACCCCACCGGCATGCAGCACGGCGTACATGGCGACCACCGCCGCCGCGCCGTCCGCGGCACGCAGCGCCACGCGGTCACCGGCAACCAGACCCTGCGCGACCAGCGCTCGAGCCGCGGATTCGACCTGTCCCGCAAGCTCCGCCCAGGTGATGCGCGCAGTTCCGTCGACCACCGCCATGCCATCGGGACGGGCGCGCGCATGCGCGAACAGGGCATCGGTGACGCGGACCGGCATGCCAGAGCACACGCGCCCGGATCGCAGGAGCAAGCGCGCACGCCCCGAGCCTTCATTGCGCAGAGACGCGGGTCGACCTTCCGGATGAGGTGATGTTGCATCCAGGCAGAGGGCGGATTCCGTGCATCACCATGCGCCCGACGCTGATCAGGGATCGTCGCCCGGCGACGCGTGCGCGATGGTGACGATGCGCCCAGTCGCCCGGAAGCGGAGTCCACAAGTCGGCAGCACCGCGTCGAGGGCCTGGATCGGCGTCGCTTCCGGCAGCGTACCGCTCAGGCGGATTCCGGCAGCGGCGCTCGTGACATCCTCGGGAAGGCGCAGATCCAAGCCTCCTTCCGCGCTGATGCGGTCGAGGAACGCGCGCAGCGACATGCCGTCGAGCACGTACGGCGCCGGCGATGCCAGCGCCCAATCCCATGCCGGATCGTCGACCGCGAATGCGCGCCGCCGGACGACGCCATCGGATCCGATCGCGACTTCGGCGCCGGCGTCGGCGGTGATGGTCGTGCCATCGCCGGCGACGATGATCCGCCCCGAGCGCACGCGCACCCGCAGCGATGACGGCGCGGTCGCGACCTCGAACTCCGTACCGACGTCGGTGATGATGCGTGTGCCGCTGCGGATCGCGAACGGACCGCCGGCCCCATCCGAATCGACGAACACCATGCCATGATCGAGCACGATCGCCGTGCGCGACGCGATGGTGATGCGGGTCGCATGATCGAGACGGATGCGCCTGCCGTCGGCGAGACGCAGGCCGAGGCGCCCATCGGCATCTGTTTCGACGCTGTCGCCGATGGCCACGGACTCCGACACGGCAGCGGTGCGCTCACCCTGGCCGGCGGCCTGCAGGGTCGCCCCCGAGCCGCGGACGAACGCGATCACCGCGGCTGGGGAGCCGCCGTGTTCCATCGCCACTCGGTGG
>JACDEN010000501.1 GCA_013816415.1 Planctomycetota bacterium | reverse complement strand
ATCTCAGCCTGAACGACAGCGCGAACGGCCCGTGGGGCGCGCTCCGCGACGACGACCGTCAAGGTTGGCATGTCGAATACCGGCGGAACGTGCTCGACAAGCTGGGGGTCAACCTCGACAAGCCGTGGAAGAAGCTGCCCGAGAACCAGCGCCAGCTGGTGTTGCACGGCGCGGCCGAGCGGGTGAAGGTCGACTGGTCGACGCTGAACTCCCAAGGCACGTTCAACACCAAGTTCGACGGTATCGTCCCCTGGCTCGAGCGGACGATGAAGGACCTCGATAACGAATGGCGCCGCGACAAGCTCGGCCAGTACTTCAGCACTGCGTCCTGCGACCGCTGCAAGGGCATGCGCCTGCGTCCGGAATCCGCGTCGGTGAAGCTCGACGGGCGATCGCTGCCCGAGGCGTGCCATCTCACGATCGGCGAAGCGCACGCGTTCTTTTCCGACATGAAGCTCACCGGCGGCGCGAAGCAGATCGCGGTGGGCGTGCTCAAGGAGGTGCAGGCCCGTCTGCGCTTCCTGATCAATGTCGGGCTCGACTACCTGACGCTCGACCGCTCGGGCCCGACGCTCTCAGGCGGCGAGGCGCAGCGCATCCGCCTCGCCAGCCAGATCGGCTCGGAACTCACCGGCGTGCTCTACGTGCTCGATGAACCCTCGATCGGTCTGCACCAGCGCGACAACGCGCGGCTGATCGAGACGCTGCAGCATCTGCGCGACATCGGCAACAGCGTGATCGTGGTCGAGCACGACGAGGACACCATCCGCGCCGCCGACCACCTGGTCGATTTCGGACCGGGCGCGGGCGAACGCGGCGGCCGCGTGGTCTACAATGGGCCGGTCGAAGGCGTGCTGTCGTGCGACGAGTCGATCACTGGAGAATATCTCAGCGGACGCAAGAAGATCGCGGTCCCGACGCGGCGACGCCACGGCACCGGCAAGCGCCTGCTGGTCGAAGGAGCGCGCGCGAACAACCTGCGCGACCTGTCGATCGGCCTGCCGCTGGGCACCTTCACCTGCCTCACCGGGGTCAGCGGCGCGGGAAAATCCAGCTTCCTCAACCAGATCCTCTATCCGGCGCTCAACAACCACTTCAACGATTCGACCGAAGATGTCGGCGACCACGACCGCATCAGCGGCCTGGATTTCCTCGACAAGGTGATCGCGATCGACCAGCAGCCGATCGGTCGCACCCCGCGCTCCAATCCCGCGACCTACACCAAGGTCTGGGACCACATCCGAAACATCTTCTCCGAAGCCCGCGAGTCGAAGCTCTTCGGCTACACTCCCTCGCGCTTCAGCTTCAACGTCAAGGGCGGGCGCTGCGAGGCGTGCGAAGGCGATGGCGTCAAGAAGGTCGAGATGCACTTCCTGGCGGACGTCTACGTGCCGTGCGAAGTCTGCCATGGCAAGCGCTTCAACGAGCAGACGCTGCGCGTGGCGTTCAAGAACAAGAACATCGCCGAGGTCCTGGGGATGTCGGTCGGCGAGGCGATGGCGCAGTTCTCGGCGCATCAACCGGTGGTGCGGGTGCTGCAGACGATGATCGACGTCGGACTCGACTACATCCGCCTCGGCCAGCCGGCGACCACGCTTTCCGGCGGCGAGGCGCAGCGCATCAAACTCTCGCGTGAGCTCGCCAAGCGCGGCACCGGCAACACCCTGTACATCCTCGACGAGCCGTCGACCGGCCTGCATTTCGAGGACGTGCGCAAGCTGCTCGAGGTGCTCAACCGCCTGGTCGAAGCCGGCAACACCGTGGTCGTGATCGAACACAACCTGGACATCATCAAGACCGCGGACTGGATCATCGACCTCGGACCCGAGGGCGGCCTCAAGGGCGGACAGCTGATCGCCGAGGGCACGCCGGAACAGGTGGCGAAGATGTCCGCCAGCCACACCGGCAAGTTCCTGAAGAAGATGCTGGCGTAGCGCTTCCTCCGGGAGCGGGTGCTTCACCGCGCGGACCCGCCGTCGCACATGGATTGTCCACGGTGCCCGGAACCCAGGATGACGGGGCTGGAGGGATGCATGCTGCGCTGTCCACTGATATCGTCCCTCGCGATCGTGCTGTGCTGCGGCCCGATCGGATGGGCCCACAACGATCTCGAGGAGCGCATCGAAGCCGCCACCGAGGCGATCGACCGCGAACCTGGCAATCCCACCGGCTATCTCGAACGCGGGGACCTCTACCGCCAGCACCAGCAATGGGCCGAGGCGCTCAGCGATTTCGAGCACGCGCGCGGACTCGCTCCCGACCTGCCGATCGTCGATCTCGACCGCGGAATGACCTTTGCCGATGCCGGGCGCCACCTGGATGCCGTCGCCGCGTTCGACGCCTTCCTGTTCCGCGCCCCAGACGAAGCGCGCGGGCTCGCGGGACGCGCCCGGTCGCAGCGCGCGCTTGGCCGACTGCCTGAAGCGGCCCTGGATTACGCCGCGCTCGAGCGCGTCGTGGTCGAGCCCGATCCGCAGATGTACCTCGATTGGTGCGCGTGTGCCGCCGATGACCAGTCCAGGCTCGCGGTCATCGCCCGCGGACTCGCGCGGCTCGGCAGCGTCGCGTCGCTCGAGGATATGGCCGTGCGCTTGGAAACCGCCACCGGACGGACCGATGCCGCGCTCGCGCGCATCGACCGGCTGATCGCGGCCAGCGCTCGTCCCGAAGGCTGGTGGCTGCGACGTGGTGAACTGCTGCAGGCATGCCACCGCGATGACGAGGCTAGGACGGCATTCGCCGCTGGCATGGCCGCGCTGGAACTCGTTCCATCGCATCGCCGCGCCACCGACGCGTCGCTCGCGATCGCGCGTGGGCTCCAGGCCGGACTCGAAGCGACCCCCCTGGAAAGGAAACCATGAGCGACCGCCTGGTGAACGGACTGCTCGCCGCCGCATTCATCGCCTGCTGCGCCGCGACGGCACCGGCGGTCGACACCGTGATCCGCGGGCCGTATCTGCAGATGGCATCACCCTCCGCCATCGTGGTGCGCTGGCGCACCAACAACGCGATCAATGGACGCGTCCGTTATGGCACGGTCGCGGGGAGCCTCACGGCGAATGCCGATAAGGCGGCGGTCGGCACCGACCACGAGGTCGCCATCACCGGGCTCACGCCCTCCACGCGCTACTACTATTCGGTCGGCACGACGACCGCGACCATCGCGGGAGACGCCACCTACACTTTCGTCACCACACCAGTTACCGGCACCCCGAAGGCGACGCGGGTGTGGGTGCTGGGCGATCCCGGCACCGGGAACGCGAACCAGGTCTCCGTCCG
>JACDEN010000065.1:9413-9700 GCA_013816415.1 Planctomycetota bacterium | reverse complement strand
GAGACAGCCTGACGCAGGGCTTCTCGGTGCAGTCGCCACTGCAGAATTGGGTGCATAGACTGTCCCGGCGTTGGAACCTGCCCGCATGGAACCTCGGAGTCGGCGGTATCACCATCGAGCCGCAGGTTTTCGCGCCCGCGCTCGCTCAGCGCCGCTGGGAGCTGGTGACGATCGCGCTCGGCAGCAACCATTCCTGGACCGAGTCCGACGCCGCCACCGCCGGCGATCGCGCTGCGGCGATGGCCGAGCTCGCGCTTTCCGGTGGTCACCAGCGCGTGGTGTGGCTC
>JACDEN010000065.1:0-9403 GCA_013816415.1 Planctomycetota bacterium | reverse complement strand
GGCTCCTGCCGCCGTGGAAGCCGTGCGAAGACGGCAAGGGTCCCGGCGAGTTCGCTGGCGTTCCCCTCGATCGAGCCACCGGCCACCGCGCCGGTCGCGTCCGGGAATCGTTGCGCGAACGCCTGGCTCCGTATGCGCCGCGGCTGGAGATCATCGACGACCTGATGCCGCACGACCATCGGCTGCTGCCGGATGGGCTGCATCCGTTCGCGATGGGTTTCGCGAAATTCGCTGGGAATCTCGCGGAGAAGTTGGGGATGTGATCGGGTCCTGGTCTCGCAGGCGGCCGCTCCAGAAGCCCTGTGCCTCGCCTACTGATGCTGTTTGAATAGCAACCGCACCGTCTTCTCCTGCCCAGCCCGATCCTTCACCACGAACTCGACGCGGTCGCCGATCTCGGTCCCGATCAGCGCGCGCAGCAGCGAGACCTTGCTGGTGATCGGTTTGCCGGCGACGGTGATCAGCTGGCTGCCGATCGTCAGTCCCGCGCTGTCGGCGGGGCTGTCCTCGTCGACATGGCCGATGATGGTGAGGCCGTCTCGCTCGACGAAGCTCAGTCCATGGTAGGCGTTTCCAGGGATCGGCGTGCGACGCAGCGCGACCACCACCTCCGCCCGCGATCCATCCGCGCGTGCGACCGTGACCGTGGTGTTGGCGGCTTCGCGCCACGGCAGCGAGGCGAACAGGCCGATCGCGGTCGCGACCGATACCGTCGGGCGGCCGGCGATGGCGATCAGCCGCTCGCCAGGCGCGAACGGTGATTCGCCCGCGGTCTTCACCACCACGCCATCGGCGTCGCTGGTGAGCTCGAGGCCCTTCGGCATCGCGGTGTGGCGGACGTAGCCGCCGTCGGCGGCGGCGAGTTCGGGTAGGAACGCCGCGAGCTGGGGGCTCGCGATCGCCAAGCCGATGCCGCTGTTGATGCGGTAGCCCGAGAGCGAGCGGATCTGGCCGTTGATCCCGAGGAGCAGCGCGTTGCGGTCGAAGAGGGGGCCGCCGGAATTGCCGGGATTCACCGGCGCATCCGACTGCACCGAATCGGTATAGTCGCCGCGCACGATGCGGCCGCAGGCGAGCACGCCGGCCGAGAGCGAGGGCACGTCGTCGAGGTCGCCGAGCGCAAAGGGATTGCCGATCGCGATCACTTCCGAGCCAGGGATCAGCGCGCTGGCCGGAGCGAGCTCGACGCCTGAGAAGCTGCCGCCGCCCGGTCGCGCGGCCGGGTCGATCTTCAGGACCGCGATGTCGCCGACCGGATCGGTGCCGAGGAGCTTCGCCTGGTAGGTCGCGCTGTCCGCGGTGCGCACGGTGTAATCATGCATGCCGTCGATGACGTGGTTGTTGGTGAGGATGAGGCCGTCCGGTCCGACCAGGACGCCGCTGCCGCCTCCGACGAACACGTAGCTCGCGAGCAGGCGCTCGGCCAACGCGTGGGGGACAGGAGTCGCTCCGTCGGACGCGGCCAGCGCACAGGCGGTCAGCAGCAGGGCGATCGAGGAGCGGATCGGTGTCATGGCGCCACGAACTCGGTGATTTCGACGTCGATCGTTTTCGGATCGTCCCCGCGCATGACCTCGACCGCGACATGGTCGCCTGGCTTGTGCTTGAGCAGCGTCCGCATCATCGCCTGGCTGCTGGCCACCGCCACGCCGTCGATCTTCGCGATGACATCGCCGGGCTTGAGGTCAGACGCTGCCGCTCCGGTGTCGGGGATGATGGCGGCGATCACCACCTTGCTGTCGGTGAGCTTGAGGCTCACGCCGAGTCCGAGGCGCGGCTGCGCGTCGGTGCCGGTACCCGCGGTCAACTGCGGTAGCGCGCGCACGATGGCGTCGGCATCGAGGACCATGGTGATGCCGGAGTTGATCAGCCACTGGCTCTGCGGACCATCGGGTCCGAGCAGCGCCGTCATTCCCGCGATGCGGCCGGCGTCGTCGATCACCGCCGCGCCGAGGCTGCCGTAATTCGCCCGCGCATCGATCTGGATCCAGGCGTGGTTGGTCTGCATGAGGTGTCGCGCCATCGCCGAGACCACGCCGCGGGTCATGGCGTAGCGACCGAGGCCGCCAGGCACGGTCAGCCCGCCGACCACAGCGATCTGATCGCCCACCGTCGGGCGCGGCGCGAAGGTGGGATCGGCTCCGTCGAGAGGCGCCTCGGCTTTGATGAGCGCCAGGTCGAGCGGCTTGTTGACCGCGATCACCGCGCACGGCGTTCCCGCCCCGCTCGCGGAGAGCACGCGTCCGTGCTCGGCGCCGCCGTGCAGGTTGCTGCGGGTGGTGACCAGCAGCCCGGCCTGGGCGTCGACGATGATCGCCGATACCGGCTGGTCGGTATAGAACATCTGCTGCTGCTGGTAGTACATGTTCCACCAGCGCTGCAGACGATCGCGTTCGTACACCGGCGCCTCGGCGACTGCGCGCGGCGGCCGCGGGATCGGATCCTCGAGGTTGCCGAGGCCGTTCGGGCGTTCGAAGGAGATGAGCGCCATGCTGCGCATCACGGTGGCGGCCGCCTGCGCGAAGGCCGGCTCGGTGCGCGGCTCAGTCGACGAGACCAGCGGCCGCTCGAGCGCGAGGTCGCTGGCGATGACGTGCATCGGAATCGCGGTGCCGAGCCGGCGCTCGCGCGCCTGGCCCAAACTGATCAGACCCATGCAGCGGCCGTCGCCGTCGAGCAGGGCGCCGCCCTGGCTGCCGTCGTTGATGCCGGCATCGGTCTCGATCACCGGTCCGCGGTAGGTGCTGAGGATGCGTCCCATGCGCCCGCGCACCGGCGCCGCGTCGGCCGGCAGGTCGTAGAGGCCGCTCACCACGCCGCGCGACAAGGCCGCGAGTCCATCCTGCTCGATCGCGCCGGTCACGTTGCCGGCGGTCCACGCCTCGGCGCCGACGACCAGCGAGCGGCTGTCGCCGAGCACGATCGGGGTGCAGCCCGAGGAGGGGAGCCCCTCGATGCGCAGGAGCACCGCGGTGGTGATCGCGCCGCGCCTGACGACTTCCGCTTGGCGGCGCAGCCCCGCGGCGATGACCTCGACCTTGTCTCCGGGCTTCGGTTCCCCGGGCAGCGCCTCGAGCAGCGTGATCGCCTGGCCGTCGGCCGAGATCAGCACCGCCGAGCCGTTGCAGGCCTCCTGCTCCTTCTTGGTCGCCGCGATCGCGATGACCCCGGTCGGCTGCTGCATCGCCGGCAGCGACGAGGCGACGAGGAGGCCGCCCACCAGCGCCCGCGCCACCAACGATGTCACGCGGGGCTGCATGACGGAAGCATACCGCCTGCTGCCGTATCAGGGCAAGCGGGATCCGGCGCAGAGCGAATGGGAGTGCGACTAAGGGAGGCGGGAAAGGGGAGGGGGAAGGCGGGATTGCAGGCTAGCGGGATGGCGGGATAGCGGGATGGACTGGAGATGTCAGGTGCCACCTGGCATAGCACATAGCACATAGCAGATGGCAGATGGCAGAGGGTGAATCAGTCGGGAGATGCCGGCGGTGCTCCCAGCGACCTGATACCTGTGGGCGTTTTTTATTTTCCATCCGCCATCCGCCATCCGCCATCCGCCATCCGCCATCCGCCATCCGCCATCCGCCATCCCGCTATCCGCTATCCGCCATCCCGCCTGTCTCTCCTTCTCAAAACCCCTTCCCCAAAAACCCCAGATCCAAACTCAGCAACCGGCATAGGACACTGAGCGCCAGATCCTGGTCCATCTTCACCTTGAGGAACAGCACCAGGATCGAGCCGTCGAGCTGGAGGTGCACGAGTTCCGGCAGCTTGACCGAGGCGAGCTCTTTCGGCAGCGCGCCCGCGAGATGCAGGCGCACGTGGCGGTCCTGGACGTCGATGCGCTTGACGCCGAGCTCCTTCGCGCGCAGGCGGATCGCGCGGATCTGGAACAGGCGGGCGACCGGCTGGGCGAGCGCGCCATAGCGGTCGCGCGCGGACCGCGCGAGGTGGGCGAGGTCGCTCAGGCGACGGCAGACGTCGAGCTGCTTGTGCAGTTCGAACTTCAGTGCGGGAGTCTCGAGCCACGTATCCGGGATGTACGCGTCGACGGCGAGCGCGAGCTGCGTCTCGCCGGTGTCGTGGTGGCCCATCGCCTGCGCCAGCTTGTCGCCCACGACGGCACCCGGATCGCTGGCCTTGATCGGGTCCGGGGTCCGGGGTCCGGAGTCCGGAGTCGGGACGGCCATCTGACCGGCCTTCATGCGTGCGACGGACTCGTGCAGCAGCTTGGTGTAGAGTTCGTAGCCGATCGCGTCGATCTGGCCGCTCTGCTCGGCGCCGAGCAGGTTGCCGGCGCCGCGCAGTTCGAGGTCGCGCATCGCGAGCTTGAAGCCGGCGCCGAGCTCGGCGTATTCCTGGATCGCGTTCAGGCGCTCGCGCGCCTCCTCGCCGAGGTCGCGATTTGGGGGCGTCAGGAAGTAGGCGTAGGCCTGGCGCGAGAAGCGCCCGATGCGGCCGCGGATCTGATGCAGTTCGGCGAGTCCGAAAAAGTGCGCGTTGTTGACGAACAAGGTGTTGGCGTTCGGGATGTCGATGCCGGACTCGATGATCGAGGTGGTGACCAGGCAATCGAGCTGCTTGTGGCGGAAGGCCTCCATCACGCGCGCGATACGGTCCTCGTCCATCTGCCCGTGGATGGTGTCGAGCTTGATCGCCGGCACGAGCCGCGACAGGCGGAACGCCAGCGCGTCGAGGTCGGCGACGCGGTTGTGCACCACGAACACCTGGCCTTTGCGCTCCAGTTCGCGCTCCAAAGCGTGGCGCACCAGCTGATCGTCCCACGGCGCGACCCGCGTCTCGACCGCGAGGCGTTCGGCGGGCGCCTCCGCCAGCACGCTGATGTCGCGCAGGCCGAGCAGCGAGAAGTGCAGCGTGCGCGGGATCGGCGTCGCCGAGAGCGTCAGCACGTCGCAGCCGGCGCGTACCGCCTTGATCTTCTCCTTCTGCTTCACCCCGAAGCGGTGCTCCTCGTCGATCACCAGCAGTCCGAGATTGGCGAATGCGAGCTTGTCGGTGAGGATGGCGTGGGTGCCGATCAGGATGTCGACGGTGCCGGCCTTGACGCCCGCGAGCACCTTGGCGCGCGCCTTGTTCTCGTGGAAGCGGTTCAGTCCCGCGACCTTTCCTTTGAATCCGGCGAAGCGCTCGGTGAAGGATTCGAGGTGCTGCTCGGCGAGCAGCGTGGTCGGCACCAGCACCGCCACCTGATAGCCCGACGCCACCGCCTTGAACGCCGCGCGCATCGCGACCTCGGTCTTGCCGAAGCCGACGTCGCCGCACAGCAGGCGGTCCATCGCCTGCGGCCGCTCCATGTCCGCCTTCACCTCGCGCACCGCGGCGAGCTGGTCCTCGGTCTCCTCGTAGGGGAACGAGGATTCGAAACGCCGGATGTCCGCCGTGTCCGCCGCGAACGCGAGTCCTCCGGCGGCTGCGCGCCGTGCAGCGTTTCGAAGCAGCTCTGCCGCCATGTCCTGCACCGCGCGCTCGGCCTTGGCGCGCTTCTTCGCCCACGCCTGGCCGCCGATCTTCGACAGCTCCGGCGCGCGCCCGGTCGCGCCCACGTACTTCTGCACCAGGTCGATGGCGTCGACCGGCACGTAGAGCTTGGTGTCCTCCGCGAACTCGATGAGCAGGAAGTCCTCGAGGAAGCCACGCTTCTCCAGGGTCGCGACGCCTTTGAAGCGGCCGATGCCGTGGCGCAGGTGCACCACGTAGTCGTTGCGCTTGAGATCGGTGAGCGAGGACAGCGGCGCGCCGCCAGCGATGCGCGCCGACCGCCGCTTCACCGGCTCGCGCTCGGCCAGCTCGAAATCGTGCGCGACGGTGATCCCACGTTCGAGATCGCGGAACCCCGCGCTCAGGCGGCCGATTCTGATGTCGGCCACGATGCCATGATCAGCGCAGTTCGCTTCCAGTTCGAGCTTCGCCTCGTCGTTGCGGGCGAGCAGGATGATGGCCGACCGTTCGACGTCGGACGTCGGACGTCGGACGTCGGACGTCGCTTTCACTTCCACCAACCCCCGCCGCAAATCCCCGCGCAGCCGCTCGACCCCGAGCGATGCGCCATCCACGGCGCCCTGTTCCAGCTGGCGCGCGAAGCGGAGCTCGTGGCGTTTGTGGTCCTTCTTCAGGCGCGCGCGCAGGCTGACGTCGCCGATCACCACCACCGGCGCGTTGGGAAGCTGCTCCCACAGGCTCTTGATCGCGAGGCCGCCGGTGGATGACGCGAGCACCGCCTCGTCGATGCGGGCGATCGATTCCTGGCTGAAGGCATCGAAGCGGCGGATCGAGTCGACTTGGTCGCCGAAGAATTCGATGCGCAGCGGATCCTGGCCGATCCAGGGGAAGACGTCGATGATGCCGCCGCGCACCGCGGCCTCGCCGCGCGCCTCGACGGTGCCGGTGACCTTGTAACCGGCTTCGACCAGGCGCTCGACCAGCGCCTGCATCGGGTGCTCCTCGCCCGGCCGCACCACGATCGACGAGCGCACCACCTGCTGGATGTCCGGCACCGGCTGCTCGACCGCGGGCGGACTGCCGACCAGCACCGCGCCGGCCGAGAACGCCTCGAGCGCGGCCATGCGGCGGTTGTGGCCGGTGCGGTCGATGGTCGCGGCGGCTCCGCCCGAGGCCACGTCCTCGCCCTCCTCGAAGCGGTCGAGCTCCGGCAGGCACGCGGCGACGACGCCGAGCTCCTCGAGATCGTCGACCAGCGTCTGGGGATCGTTGCAGACGATCAGCCGCGGACGTTCCGCGGCGGCGTCGCGCACGCACAGCGCCGCGAGCAGCACCGGGATCAATCCGCCGTGGCACGCGCCGATGACCAGGTCCCGATCGCCAGCCAACGCCGCCGCCGCCGCGGCGACACGTGGATCATCCCGATAGGAATCGCGCAGCTCGCGCATGGGCAGGAGACACTACGCCGTGAGGTACTCCGGACCAGGGGCCTCTCGACCGCCTTCCAGGCGTCAGATCAGCGGCCGTCCTCCTGCGGCCGACGGCCACGTCGTCGGGCGGTCATCGTCCATGCGAGCAATGCCACGCCGGCGCCGATGCCGCACCTCGGCGCTCGGCCGCTCTCGTCGTGATCGTCGTCTCCCGTGGTGAACGTGAGGTCGCCCATGCCCGCGCTGCCGGCAACGTTTCGGGAACCTGCCGCGATCGCGCCGTCGGTGCTGGTCGCGCGATTGCCGGCGGCGTCGCGGCTGAGGACGCGGTCATGGGAGGCCGTCCTTCGATATGCCGTTCAGCGTCACGCGGTGCGCCATCACCAGCGTCGGCTCGCGCGAGCGCGCTTACTCAGCGTCATCCGCCGCATCCGTGCGCGACAGCGCCTGCACGGCGAGACCAAGAGATTATTTTATAAATTTTTTTCTAAAATCGAGACTACTTCAAAGCGCTTGAGAGCGCCAATGGTGATGTCATCGACCGGCGGACTCCCGCCATCTCTGCTGTATCATCGAAATCAATTCGCCCGCTGCGCGCAACGATGCCTAGGCGCCGCCATATCGTCGGCAAGTCGACACCTCCGGGCTGGAGCGCCAGGTCCCGATAGAGCGGAGCGAGAATCGGTTCAACGAGCGCGGTATCGCCAACAGCAAGCACGTGCTCGATGTCCCAATGTTCACGCCCATCACCACCGGCATTGAGAATGGCGGTGAGCGCGTCCTGGAGCGATTGCTTTCCAAGAGTGCGTTCGCGAATGCGGATGTCTGCAACCAAGCAAAACAGAGCGCCGCCCCAATAGGTTCTCCCCCAGGTGTGGGTACGGTCGAGTCCTCGGTCACCATCTCGGGGAAGACCCTGGGGCATATCACGCACCAAGTCGTGCCACATGCGCTCGACGTTCAGGGTCCCGGCGCGCGCGCGCGCAAACGGCTCGAGGTAGGTCGCAAGCCCCTCTTCGAGCCACAGGTGCGATTCGTCGAGATCCGGGCAGGCGAGATGGAACATCTCATGGGTGAGCACCCAATCGTCGTCGAGATCCTGTTGGCGAGTATGCGCGCCCAGAGAGACACGGATGCGTCTACCAGCGTAGGTGACACCGTGCTGGACTCCTGACTCGCCCCCGATCGATATGGATAGCTGCACTTCAGGAACGGGAAACCTGCCGTAGCACGAGGCAGCCGCACGCGCCGCCGTGCAAACCCACCGCTCAATCGCATCTCGCGGGAGATCCATCGTGCGATGATCCATGTGAACGTTGATCGTCCCCCTTGCGACGAAAAAGCTCGCGCTCTCGAACCCATTGGCAGTTTGCCATCGCGTGGCCGCTGGCCGCGTTTCATTCACGGCACCGCAGGCGGCAGGAATAAAGCCGGACGCTGACATCGCCAGGATCGCGGCACAGGATAGGAGGGTTCGGTTTCGCATCCGGCCACCGTACCCGAAGCAATTGGCTCTACCAGAACGCGATGATCTGCGAGTCCTAGTTCACCCCAGCCGAGAAGACGTTGCCGTATCAGTTTCCTGCGACCATGCTGATTGCCTCAGCCACCTCGTTTGAGGCCTCGTACGGCAGCAGGTGGCCCGCGCCTGTGATGACCGAGTGTCTGGCCCCTTGAATACGTCCCACCACCTCCCGCTCGATCACGGCCGGTGGCAGAACGCGATCCTCTGAGCCTGTGAGAACGATGGTCGGAAGCCTCAATCCGGAGAGTCGGGAGGAGATGTCCTCTCGACTGCCCGAGGCCAGC
This sequence comes from Planctomycetota bacterium, assembly GCA_013816415.1. Classification (GTDB taxonomy): domain Bacteria; phylum Planctomycetota; class UBA11346; order UBA11346; family UBA11346; genus JACCZE01. The sequence continues at coordinate 704 of JACDEN010000065.1, read as the reverse complement.
CCAGCGTGCCAGGCGTTCGGCGATGAACGCAAGCTGTCTTCCACCACCTGACGTCTCACCGCGTCGGAGAGAGGACGCGCGGAGATGTGCTCAAAAGTACGGAAAAGAGATTATTTTCTAACTTTTTTCAGAAGGAAATGATGACCTGTCCAAGTTATTGCCCAAGGGCGCCCGACGAGAAGACGCTCTGGCGCGGAGCTCAGTCGTCAGTCGTCAGTCGCCGCGGCGCCGCCCACGCAGCGGTGGCTGCAAGCGCAGGCGGAATTCTCCGGGCGTCACGCCGAAATGCCTGCGGAACAACCGCGAGAAATAGCCCGGCTGATCGAAGCCGACGGCGCGTGCGGCCGCCTCGATCGCGAGCGCCGGATCACCGGCGAGCAGGCGCCGGGCCTCCTGCAGGCGCAGGTGCATGAGGTGCTGCATCGGACTGACGTCGAATCGGCGCCGGAACAGGCGCGGGAAATAATCGCCGCTGAGGTTCGCCGCCGCCGCCACCTCGGCGACCAGCACATCGCGCGCGAGATTGCGCTCGAGGAATGCCAGTGCGAGGTCGAGGCCCCGGTTCACGCGCGGCGACAGGTCAGCGAGGCGCGAGCGGCGGGGATCGCTGGCGTGCAGGGCGATCGACAGCGCGCGCAGCAGCTGGCTGCCGGCGTGGAACCGCCAGCCCGCGACGCCCTCGGCATGGGCGTCGAGCGCGGCAT
>JACDEN010000500.1:353-3290 GCA_013816415.1 Planctomycetota bacterium | reverse complement strand
CTCGGAAGATGGTATTCCTGCGAGATGTTTCCGGCACCGATGACGACGACGTGGGGGCGTTTGCGCATGGCCATCTGGTTTCCTTCGCGTGCGGGGCGGCATTGCAGCGATGCGCGGCTGCCGGGCAAGGGTTGAGCCTGGGATTTTCCCCAGGCGTGGGCGTTGAGTTTGTCGGCGGCATTGCAACCATTCCCGCTCCGCCGCCCGGTCCAAGCCGATCCCGAGGGTCACATGCCGATTCCGCATCCCGAAGCCCATATCACCAATATGGACAACTCGCTGTTCTCGCCCCTGCAGACCAGGCAGGTACCCCGCGAGCATCCGCGGCTGCTCGGCCCGCGCTCACGGCTGCAGGCGCTGGCCAAGGAGCGTCCCGATGCGTACCGGCGCACCAAGGCGATCGCAGGCCGCGCGTTGACCGAGCCGCCGCATGTGGCGGACGCCAAGGGGGATTTCGGCGCGCAGGTCAGCGTCTACAGCAAGGCGGCATCGCTCGCTCTGGTCTGCGCGATCGACGAGGACCGCGACGCCGGCCGCAAGGCCATCGACTTCATCCACGAACAGTATCTGAACAAGCCGGTGCCGGTCGGCCATGTGCCCTTCGGAGCCGACTGCGGCGTCTGCGCCATCGTCTACGATTTCTGCCATGAGCACTGGACCGCGGAAGAGCGCACGCGCTACCACACGTTCCTGTTCGCCTGCCGCGACCAGAACGTCGACGAGGAACTCGGCCCGTTCCACGACGGTTGGTGGGGCTACAAGAACTGGGGTTTCATCCTCGGCCTGCTGGCGGTGATGTACGAGACCGAGAAGGAGCTGTTCATGCTCTACGGCATCGATCGCGAATTCCGCACGATCGCCGCTGATTCTCTCCGCCTCGGCGGCGATGGTGGGGGCTTCCCGGAAGGCTTCTACGTCAACTACTACCTGCACGAATGGCTGTTCGCGTGCGAGGCGCTGCGCCATTGCACCGGAGCCGACTATCTCGCCGAGGTGCCCGAATTCTATTCTGAACGGGCGATCGCATCCGCGTTCGAACAGTACCCGGGCATCCGCGAACGCGGTTCGCGCCGACCCATCTGCGTCGGCGACGGTCGCGGTCGGTTCTTCAAGCTCGAACGCGACGGAGCGCTGACCGCCAACCGCATGCTCGTCGCCTATCATCGGGGTGACCCGTCGCACCAGGCGATCAACACCTTCCTCAACCAGACGCCGCATCCGGGCGCCGACGAGAACGCCTGGCGCGAATTGCTGTGGTACGACCAGACGGTGAAGCAGGGAAACTTGAAGAAATTCAAGCTCTCACACGTGAGCCCGGGCGCCGGCAACGTCTACGCGCGCAGTTCATGGGAGGAGGACGCGACCTACTTCTTCTTCAAGTGCGGCAAGCGCTTCACCGCGCACCAGCACCTCGACGTCGGCCACTTCTACATCTACAAGCACGAGGAGCTGGCGGCCAAGGGCGGCCATTACGTGGATTTCTGCGGATCGCACGACGTCAATTACTACCTGCGCACCATCGCCCACAACAGCGTGCTGATCCACGATCCGAACGAGGTCTTCACCTACGTCCGCGGCTTTACCGGCCCCACCGCGAACGACGGAGGCCAGGCGTATCCCTGGCCGGGGACGCACTTCCGCCACAACGGCGACTGCATGGATCCCGACGCGTGGCGTCGCCATCCCGAGCTCGGCGACATCGCCGACCTGCTCGCCTATCAGGACGCCGGCTCGTTCATGTATACCGCCGGTGACTGCACCCGCGCGTATTCGCCGAAGAAGCTGGAATGGTTCACGCGGCAGATCGTCTTCATCCGTCCTGGCACCTTCGTGATCTTCGACCGCGTGAAGTCCAAGGATCCGACCTTCAAGAAGACCTGGCTGCTGCACGCCGGCAAACCCCCCAGCGGCGAGGCCCCCAATTTCGTTGTGACCAATGGCCAGGGCCGCCTGCACATGCAGACCATCCTTCCGGCGGCGGCACAGGTGATTCTGAATCAGGGAGAGGATCTGTACCGCTACGGAGGACAGGATTTTCCACCGCGTCAGAAGTACGGCGTCGAGGCCGAGTGCCGCATCGAGGTCTCTCCGACCGTCCCGTCCAAGGTGGATTATTTCCTGCACGTCCTGACCGCAACCGAATCCGGCGTCGCGAGCGTTGCGCACGGCGCGGCGAAGGTCGGCAAGGACAAGGTCGTGCTCACCATCGGCAAGGCGACCGTCACCTTCCTCACCGCCAAGGTCGGCGGCTCGATCGTGATCTCGGGCAAGCGCACGACATTCGCTGCGAAGATCGAGCGCTGAGGTGGGGATCGCGACGCGCGCGGCGATGGTCTTCAGCAAGCACCTCGCCGCGGCCGCCAGCGGCCGCGCCGGGTGGGAGGCGCTCGGCGAGCGGCTGAAGCGCATCGGCGTCGCGTCGGTCGACCTGACCGTCCGTCCGAAGGGGCATGTCGAGCCGGAGCGCGTGGCGGATGAGCTTCCCGCCGCTCAGCAGGTGTTGGCCGATCACGGGGTCTCGATCGGCATGCTGACCACCGGCATCACCGAGGTCGATGCTGGCAGCGAGAGCCTGCTGCGGGTCGCGGCATCGCTCGGCGTCACCACGTACAAGCTCGGCTACTTCATGTACCGCGGCTTCGGTTCGCTCAGGGACCAGCGGCGTGAGGTGGCCGCGCGCCTGAAGGACATCGCCGCGATGAATCGTGCGCTCGGTGTGCATGGCGGCTTCCACAACCATTCAGACGATTACTTCGGCGCCAATCTCGCCGATGCGGATTCCGCACTCGATGGGATCGATCGCAGCGATATCGGCATCTACCTCGATCCCTGCCACGCCGTGATCGAAGGCGGCAGCCAGGGCTGGCTGATGGCCCTGGATCTCGTCGCCCAACGCGTATCGATGCTCGCGGTCAAGGATTTCCACTGGGTGCCCGG
>JACDEN010000500.1:0-343 GCA_013816415.1 Planctomycetota bacterium | reverse complement strand
CCCGGCAAGGGAGGGTACGCGGGAGGGCGCGCGAATTCCGTGCAGTTCTGCCCGCTCGCTGACGGCAACACCCCATGGCCCGCGGTGCTCTCCGTGTTGGCCCGGGTCCATTTCGATGGGCCGGTCTCGTTCCACAGCGAATACCAGGGCAGCGCCAGTTTCCGCGATCTCGACTTCGATCAGGTGGCCGATCAGACCGCCGCCGATATCAGCCTCTTCACCGGGTGGCTGCGCGCCGCCCAAGGAACCGAACGATGACCACGCCCCGCCGCGTCCTCGCCTGCATGGCGCCCGAGGAATTCGCCTGGTTCCTCGATCCGGCGATGGCGCAGTGGGACCCGAC
>JACDEN010000499.1 GCA_013816415.1 Planctomycetota bacterium | reverse complement strand
GCGGGGTGCCGATGAACAGCCAACCCTCGCGGAAGATGCCGAGGGCGATCGCCCCGGACACCAGCATGCCCGAGAGCGCGTTGCCGGCGACCAGCAGCGTGCTGCAGAGGCCGGTGGAGAGCGCCTTGCTGGCCGGTGGGATCAGCGCGAGCATCTCGGTGGAGATGGCGATCGAGGACGCGGCCTGCACCGCTCCGTACAGGAAATTCAGGAGGCCGGTCCAGTACATCATCGGGACCGGGACCAGATCGCGCAGCAGGAACGAGAACAGCACCAGGCCGAACGAGAAGTGCGACAGCAGGAAGACGAACTTGGTCCCCTTCCGGTCGACCATCCTGCCTCCGATCAGGAATCCGAAGACCGACCCCAGCATCAGCAGGTTGCCCATCCAGACGATGCGCTGGTCGCCATAGTGGAGCGTCTGCTTCTCGATCAGCACGAACAGGTTCGGAGCGCTGAAGGTCACCAGGGTGATCAGGAACGCATAGCAGCAGAACGACGCGTAGCCTGGAGCGCGCAGCACATCGGCCGAAGCAGCGAGCATGCTGCGCGATTCGGGAATCGGCGTCTCGAGCTCCGGCAGTTGGACGAAGAACAGCACTCGGACGAACATGCCGATCATCGCCACCGCCAGGATCGCCTGCAGGGTCAGCATCGGCGATTCCTTGGTCAGGATGAAGGTGCAGGCGATCCCGAAGAAGAATCCGGACGTCTGCCAGGTCACACGCAGACGTCCGAAAAATGATCCACGCATCGCCGGCGGCACCATCGGACTGAGCAGCGCGAACCAGCCGCTGGTCAGCATGGCCTGGCCGATGGCGAAGAGCCCGATGCCGATGACGATCCCGATCTGCGAAATGGTGGTCGCGCAGGATCCGGCGGCCGCCAGCAGGATGAAGCCGAAGGCGCCGATCATCGCACCACGCACGGTGAACCGCTTCCTCCCTTCGCGGTCGGCCTTGTACGAGAACGGCATGATGAGCAGCGCCTGGATCACATGCGGCAGGGCCAGCAGCAGCATCACCGGCGCGCTGCCGAAACCGTTCTTGGTCAGGTAGAGCAGCAGCAGACCGTTGGTCAACGTCAGATATCCGAGGGCGCCGAAGGTCTGACCGACGATGGCATGGCGCATCCCGAGGCGCTGTTCGGCGCTCGCCGATCTCTCCTCGCCGACCATCACCGCAGACCCGCGCGCGCGCGACGCAGGCACCACGCGCGCAGAGCCAGCAGGATTCCGCCATTGAGAATGCTGTTCGCGATCACGTCGACCAGCCACCCTTCCGAACGCAACGGGTCTTCATTGATCAGCAGCATGTGGCTCGGATCGAGATAGGCCAGCCAGCGGGTATCGACGGACAGCGCGCTGTGGACGAACCCGAGGATGACGCCGGGGATGAAGACCCAGGCGCACAGCAGGACCAGCGTGATGATCCCGGCCTGGATCTGGCTGCGCAGCCGCAATCCGACCATCATGCCGATCCAGATCGCGATACGGATGAGCAACGCGTCGGTGATCGCGGACGCGCCGAGATACGCGAGCACCCGCCCGGGCCCATAGGCCGACTCCGCCAGGGATTCGAGCAGCGACGCAGCCATCGCACCAGACCAGGTCAACCAGCCGAGCAGGTTCAACCCCGCGAGCTTCTGGGTCAGCAGCGCGCCGCGATCGATCGGTGTGGTCAGCAGGATGTCGAGCGTGGATCGCGACCGCTCGCCGCTGATCAGTCCGGACGCCTGGGTCGAGACCAGCGGAACGCCGAGAAGAAAAGCCATGATCACCAGCACGGTCATGCCCGACTCCTCCTGGCGATGCGCCGCGAACGCAGGCAGGAATACGAAAATAACGATCATCATCGCGATCAGCGAGAACAGCGCGACGGCGGCGAAGCCCTGAGTCCGCCACCACCAGCGGAGGTGGTTCATCTCACGCCAGGCGATCGGCCTGGTCACAGGCAGATCGCTGCGGCCGTCGCTGTGGCGGCGTCGATCGAGAGCCACGCTGGGACGCTCCTCGCGTTGCGCGCGCACCAGCGCCGATGATGGCCGGCGCATCACCTCCTCCATGGCCTGGTAGGCTTTGACGAAGAAATATCCGGTGCTCAACACGATCGGCAGGCACGCGAGGAGAAATTGCCAAAGCGGTGGATGCTGGAGGACATGATAGGTGTACAGCGTGAACGGAATCGCCCCGCTCATCGTCGAGAAGCCGAGATGCAGCACCGACTCCAGGAGCGCCAACGGAAGGGTCATGATCGGCACGACCACGAACAACACGAGCACGCCGCGGACGTAGGCGCCGAGCGCCGCCTTCATCGGGGTCGGAGCGATCGCGCTGCAGTACAGCGACCAGGCTCCGACCTGGAGCGCCGCCAGCAGCAGGCAGATGACCGCGACCACCAGCTGCGACACGGTGACGCCGCCCAGCGAGTAGGCGATGCCGGCGAGGGGAAGTCCGGCGGTCATGAACGTCGCCAGGATGAGCACCCGCGACAGCAGCTTCTGGGCCATGAACTGCCATGGCCGCAGGCGCGACACCAGCAGCAGCTCGAGCGTACCGCGTTCACGCTCGATGCCGAGGACCGGCGACAGCATCGCCGGCATGAACAGGTAGACTCCGGCGAACTGCAGAGCCACGATGGTGCTCAGCAGGGTCTTCCCGGAACCCAGCACCGAGAGATCGCCGGCGCGGGACCTGCTGAACTGCTGATGGAAGGCCATGGCGAACAACGCGAACACCAGCAGCACGAAGGCCAAGCGGGTGAGATAGCTGCGTGGCTGGGCCGACTGCTCGATGAGCTCCTTGCGGACCAATGGCCAGACGCGGCTCCAATGCTTCAGCAGGTCGGGCATCCTCATCCGGAATGCTTCCGGGTGAGACCGAGATAGAGCGCTTCGACATCGACCGGATCAGGCTCGAACATGCGCAGCTTCGCACCGGCGGCCATCAACGCGTCGTGCAGCTTGTCGACATCGCCATCGCTCGGGGTATAGCGGAGGATGAGCCGATCGTGCTGGGCCTCGAGATGCTCGACTCCAGGTATCGCAGCGATCGCGGCGAGCAGCGCCTCATCGGAGCGCGCGAGCTTGATATGAACGCTCCGCCCCAGCCCGATGCCGGTGCAGAGCTCCTCCATGGTGCCGTTGGCCACGGACTTTCCCCGCTCGAGGATGCACAGATGGGAGCACAGCTGCGACAGCTCGTGGAGGAGATGGCTCGAGATGACGATGGTCTTGCCGAGCCGCTGCAATTCGCGCAGCAGCTCGCGCATCTCGACCCGCGCGCGCGGGTCC
>JACDEN010000498.1 GCA_013816415.1 Planctomycetota bacterium | reverse complement strand
AGATATGCGGGGCGTTTCGGAACGATATTTTATCGCGTTGCCGATGATATTCTGGAAAAGCTGCACGATCAACGTCTTATCCGCTGTGATCGTCGACAGTTCGGCGATGTCGATCGCTGGCTTCACTTCGTCGATTTTCAGACGTAGATTCGCCAAGGCTTCGGCTACCGCTTCAGCTGCGGGGAATGTCGTAAGTTCCGGCTCTGCGGAGCCGACACTGGCATACTCCAGCATGGAGGTGATCAGCCCATTCATCCGGCTGGCCCCAGCGATCGCGTACGTGAGGTGCTTGCGCAGATTCTCCTCGAGGTTCACGCTACGAGTCTGGATCAGGCCCAGGTAGCTCGAGATCATACGCAGCGGCTCCTGCAAATCATGCGATGCGGCCGAAGCGAAGCGGTGCAAGTCATCGTTGGATCGCGATAGCTCTTTGGCCTGAGACTCCAGGCGTTCCAGAAGCGAGCGGATCTCATATTGCCGTTCCCGCGCATGCAGCGCCACCCGCACAGCACTCGTGAGTGTCGCTGCCCGGCAGGGCCGCTCGATGAGCGTCACCTTGGCGTGCATGCCGAAGAGATCGACGATCCTGTGAGCGTCATCGCCTTCACCCGAACTCATCAGCATGACAAACGGAACCACAGACCAGGCAGGTTCCTCGTCGAGCAACCCGCGAATCTCAGCCGCATGCGCAGCCGTCACCGCCTCTTCGGCCACGACCACCGCTCCGACTCCGCCTCGCAGTTCGCGGCAGAGATCAGGGACGTCGCTGCAGACCTTCGCCGTCAGGCCATCGGAGGTGAATGCCTCGCGGATCAATGCCCCGTCCTCACCTGTTGGCGTGAGTATGAGGCAGCGATGGGTTGCGGTCACGTGGCTGGCTCGGATGCATGTCTCCGCTTCGGCTTGGACACGATCTCGGTAACGGGAGGTCCGGTCAGCACCCCCTGCAATCCCTCGATCTGCTCACCAATCACTAGGCGGTTGTTCACGATCGACATCTCTCTGATGGTATTCTCATGAGGTCCGTTGCGGCGTTTCACGACGGAGATCGCCTTGCGAATGTGACCATGAACCTCGAAGTACCGCAACACGACGACGGTATCAGCCAGATACGTCACATCCACGGGCGTCGACATGTCGATGACCAGACCGTGCTGGGCAAGGATCATGAGGGTCACCACCCCCTGACGGCCAAGGAATGCCAGCAGTTCATGCATGTGCAGGATGAGGAACTGCTCCTGCGGCATGGCCTGCAGATAGCCGTTGAGGCTGTCGATGACGACGACTTTGACATCATGCTTCTCGACCCGCTTCATCACCACCTGGGCCAACTCACCTGGCGTCACATCGGCAGGGTCGATCTGCATGATCGTCACGATGCCGTTGGCGACATGCTGGTCGAGAGGCACGCCGAGGAGTTTCGCGCGCTCCATCATATTGCGGGTGCTCTCCTCGAAGGAGAGCACGAGAACCCGGTCTCCACGCTCGGCGGCGGCGTAGGCGAATTGGGTCACGATGATCGATTTCCCGCTTCCCGCGGGACCGAGGATCAGGCTGCTCGTCCCCCTATTGAGCCCTCCGCCAAGGAGAAGGTCGAGGTTCTTGAGACCACTCGATGCGATGCCCGTCGGGTAGTCGGTGGAGCGGTCATACGCGATGAGGCGCGGGAATACCTGCAGCCCGCCTTTGCGGATCACGTAGTCATGGCTGCCCCCGATGAAGTTGACTCCCCGCAACTTGGTGATCGACAAGCGTCGGCGCTCTGAGCCGTATTCGGTCTTCATGGATTCGAGTTGGATCACCCCATTCACCAGGTTGGCGATCTGCATGTCGGATGGAACGAGCGTGGTGTCCTCCAGGAGCAGGACGGTACATTTCCGCAGCCCGAACACCTGCTTCAGCGCCAGCATCTGTCGACGGTAGCGGATGGGCGATTGAGCGAGAAGACGCATTTCGAACAGCGAATCGAAGACGATCCGGCTCGGCTCGGCGTCTTCGATGTTCTTGATCAGCGTCTTCGTCGCTTGATTCAGTTCCACCTCCGAGCTGTGGAAGACCGTGCTCTGAGCAGGCGCGACGAACTGTTGCAGCGTTGACATGTCCACAACCGCTACGTCATCCAGGGACCATCCATGGGAACGAGCCACCGACTCCAACTCCGGCTTTGTCTCTGAGAGGCTGATGTAGAGACCTTTCTCGCCACGCTGAACACCCTCCATCAAAAACTGCAGCGCTAGGGTCGTTTTCCCCACGCCTGCAGTCCCTTCGATCGCATACATCCGGTCACGGGGAAGACCGCCTGCGAGAATCGCATCGAGGCCCTCGATGCCCGTGGAACACACAGTCGCTTGGGTCATGGTGCGTTCCCTGGGCCTTTCGTTTCCGGGAGTCTCGACATCGCTCGTCGACGTGACGAAATAGCAGGCATACCTCACCTAACAAGGACGGAGGCCCTTCAGTCGGCGCCCATGTTCAAGCAACGCGTCGAGGTCGTGGACCTTTCGAAGGCAGATGGTACCCGAACCCTTCCTCCCTTCCAAGCACGGGGAGGTCACCTTTCATCCCGCGCGGCGCCGGCACCCATGGACTGCCGACCCTGACGATCGCCAAGCGGATGGTGGAGCGGACACCCGGTGGGCTCTCCCATGGACCGAAAATCGTCACCGTTCCAAGCCGTTCCATCCTGTGCCAGGCCCTGCCATCCAGTTTCAAGAAGGCCATTGAGTGCGCCTTCGCAAGCCCAGCAAATTTCTTTGCTTGTGACTATTCCAGCACCGAGTTCAGGCCCCTAGTATCCCTTAAAGATGTGAAGATACGCGTTCTCTCTCGGGAACCAGAAACTCTGTAGAGTCCTTCAGCACTGACTCAGCACTTAGACCGCCCGGCCTATTGGCTCGCGCCCGAGGTAGGACGAGGCATCTGGCGTAGGGTTGCCGTTGGGATAGTGGTGCGCCGCGATGCCGCTGGTGACGCCGGCAGCGAGGGCCGAGCGAAAGAAAGCGCGCGGGCCGGCATCGGTGTCGGCGACGACGCCGCGCGACACCACCCGCGGCTTACCGAGCAGTCGGCGGTGCGGATCGAGCGGAAGGCAGCACATCTCCCCGACGGCCAGCGGGGCGACATACGCGCCGAAGTCCTCGATGACCTGCTCGGGAGTCCGCATGCTCATGCGCTCTTGGCGCGACGGGGTCTGGCCAAGCAACGGGCCAGTTAGCCCACCGCCGCAACTCGTACAGCAGCCTGCAGTGCGAGGTGTAGCGGGCGGGCGAGATCATCCGGGGGCGATACCGACC
>JACDEN010000497.1 GCA_013816415.1 Planctomycetota bacterium | reverse complement strand
CCCCTGCCGCGGCGGTCGACGAGTTCGCAGGCTGCAAGCAGATCATCTCGCCGATACCGGGAACCGTCTACCTCAAGCCGAACCCGGACACCCCCAACTTCGTCAGCGTCGGCGCCCAGATCGACGAAGGCAAGGTGGTCTGCCTGATCGAGGCCATGAAGGTCTTCAACGAGATCAAGGCCGAGGCCGGCGTCAAAGGCGCCATCAAGAAGATCCTGGTCCAGGACGGCCAGGCAGTCGAGTACGGGACCGTGCTCTTCCTCGTCGGCTGACTTTTAGTTGGGGGAGCGGCAGCAGGCCGCCTCCCCCAACGAACGCGCCTCCGGCGCTGCCCCCTTTACAAGACTGCATCTGGGCGCCTGCGGCGCGGGAATTACCAAGCAATGTTCAAGCGCATCCTGATCGCCAACCGCGGCGAGATCGCCGTCCGCGTCATCCGCGCCTGTCGTCGCCTCGGCATCGAGGCGGTGATCGTGCATTCGACCGCCGACCGCGAATCGCTCGCCGTGCGCATGGCCGACGTGGCGATCTGCATCGGGCCGCCGGCGGCCAAGCAGAGCTACCTCAACATCAACAACATCATCGCCGCCGGTGAGCTCGCCGACGTTGACGCCATCCATCCCGGCTACGGTTTCCTCAGCGAGAACAGCCACTTCGCCCAGGTGGTGCGCGACTGCAAGATCGAGTTCATCGGCCCGACCAGCCAGGCGATGGACGCGCTCGGCAACAAGGCCAAGGCCAAGTCGCTCGCGAAGAAGGCCGGGGTCCCCGTCGTCCCAGGTTCGGACGGTCCCGTGAAGACCCAGGAGGAGGCACTGGCGATCGCGCACAAGATCGGCTTCCCGGTGATGATCAAGGCGACCAACGGCGGCGGCGGGCGCGGCATGCGCATCGCGCACAACGACGCCAGCCTGGTCTCGGGACTGATCCAGGCGCAGCGCGAGGCCGAGGCGGCGTTCGGCAACGCCGAGTGCATCGTCGAGGCGCTGGTCCAGCGCGCGCGCCACATCGAGATCCAGGTCATCGGCGACACCCATGGTGAGGTCGTCGCGCTCGGCGAGCGCGACTGCTCGACGCAGCGGCGCCACCAGAAGCTGGTCGAGGAGAGCCCGAGCCCGGTCATCACCCCCGAGACGCGCGCCGCGATGTGCGCCGACGCGGTCAAGCTGGCCAAAGCCGCCGGCTACTGGAACGCGGGAACCGTCGAGTTCATCTACGACCTCGACCGCAAGGCCTACTACTTCCTCGAGATGAACACGCGCATCCAGGTCGAGCATCCGGTGACCGAGATGGTGACCGGCCTCGATCTGGTCCGCGAGCAGATCATGGTCGCATCCGGCGGGCACCTGCCCTTCCGCCAGGAAGACGTGCGATGCCAGGGCCACGCCATCGAGGTGCGCATCAATGCCGAGGATTGGCAGAACGGTTTTTCGCCGAGCCCGGGAAAGATCACCATGTACGTTGCGCCCTCGGGCAAAGGCGTGCGCGTCGACAGCCATTGCTATGCCGGCTACGCCATTCCGCCGAACTACGATTCGATGATCGCCAAGCTGATCGTCCATGGCGACGATCGCGCAGAAGCCATCCGCTTCCTCGACCAGGCGCTCTCCGAATACATCATCGAAGGCCCGAAGACCACCATCGGGTTCCACCAGCGCCTGATCCGCGATGTGCGGTTCGTGCATAGCGAGATCACGACGAAGTTTGTGGATGAGGTGTTTCTCAGGGCGTAGGGGGGCAGGGCAGAGGGGAACAGTCCGACGTACGACGTACGACGTCCGACGTCGACAGCCGGAATAGCACTCGGCTGCGGTACTCAGCGGTGACATCTAACCCTTGGGGTTCGTGCCCAGTACAGAATGGTGGAGGCGAAGCTTCTCGGATTAAGAACTCTCCGATAAGTCATTGTGCCATAACGGCGCAAAATATTACCTACACCAATTCCACCTTCAGGCGACGTCCGAGCGCCGATGCAGCGCGTCCGAGCGTGGCAAGCGTCACCGAACCGCTGGTCGTATCGAGCAGACGATCCACCGCCATGCGGCTGGTGTGCATCCGTCGGGCGAGCGAGGACTTGCTGATCTTGCGACGGTGCATTTCATCCTCGATCTGAAGAGCGATGACGCGCTTCACCGCTGCGGCATCGACCTCGGCGCGAATGCCGTCCGCGTCGAGGAGTTCATCCAGGCTGGATCCGATGTTGGGGTGCTTCTTCTTCATGGGGTATTCCTGGTGAATTCGACAAGGCGACGTTGAGCGGTCTTGAGTTCGTTCTCAGGCGTCTTCTGGGTTTTCTTCACAAAAGCATGCAGCACGACGACCTGCTCCTCCCAGACAGTGAAAAACAGACGTGCGATTCCATCCGGTATGGTCGATCGCAATTCCCAGAGGCCAGGCGCCATCTTCCGAACCAGCGGCATTCCAAGGGGCCAACGGCTCTGCACGACACGCAGGTCTTCACCGATGATGCGCCTTTCTCGAAGCGAGAGAGCAAGCAGCCATTCACGCGCCGGTTCGTTTCCCATCTGCGTGCGGAAGAAGCTGACGATCAGCGCTGCCATCGCACATACTGTATCGGTTTAGGTACAGGGTCCAGAGGTTTGTTGCGGCACGTTATCACCCTGGATGGGAATCTGTCGTCATGATCACCCACGACTCCTACGACCGCGACGACCTCGCCATCCTCCTGCTCGGCGTCGGTGCCTGGATGAATCGCGAGCTGACGACCATGGTCGAATTCCTCGATGCCCAGCTGCAGGCGCTCATAGCAGCCATTCCGAAGATCCCGCGGCTGGCTGCAGACCATCGACGTCGACTCGCCATCCTGGCAAAGCGGATCGACGCGGTTCGTCTCGCGGCCTGCGCACGCATCGTCACGGTAGAGACCCTGCGACGCTGGTACCGGACCCTGGTCGCGCGGAAGTGGACCTACCCGAAGACTGGGGCCGGTCGCCCGACCACACCTGCCGAGACCGTCGCGATGATCCTGACCATGGCCCGCGACAATCCCGGGTGTATTGAATTAAAGGACATCCGCATGAATTAAAGGACATCCGCATATTACTACCACAGCCCGGACTTATCCGCTGCCCATCGCTGTCTACGACTCTCGGCCCACCGCTTTCTAGCCTCAGGTCCTCCCACGGCAGACCCGAGCATGCTTCCGCCCTCGGACATGCTTAGGCGTCGCGTCAAAATAACTTGATAAATTAAATACACGTGGCATAAGTCGGCATTGCGAAACCGCTTAGCCATCGCAGGGATCAAGTCGAGATACTCCGCCTTGGGGTCATTGCTGGA
>JACDEN010000496.1 GCA_013816415.1 Planctomycetota bacterium | reverse complement strand
GCGTTCTCGCGGATCTCGGCAGGAGGCGGCTTGGACGGCAGCGGCGTCGCCGGCCTGGCCTCGACCGGGCGCATCGCACCCTCCTTGCTCGCGCTCAGCGCCTGCATCTGGCCGCGGGTCTTGCGCAGGATCGAATTGGTGCCCGCGAGTTCGATCTGGATCGACTCGATCTCGTCGATGATCGAGCGCCAGGCGTCGCAGCGGTCGGTGGGCTTCTTGGCGATCATGCGCTGGATCAGGCGGTCGACCCGCGGATCGATCGACGGGCTGATGTCGCGCATCGACGGGATGGGATCGCTCTTGTGCTTGAGCATGATCGAGAACGGCGTCTCGCCGTCGAACGGCAGATGCCCGGTGAGGGCCAGATAGGCGGTGCAGCCGAGGTTGTAGACATCGCTGCGGAAATCGACCTCGATACCGTCGCACTGCTCAGGGCTCATGAACGCGGGGGTGCCGACGCGCACGCCGACGCTGGTGACTTCGTTCTCCTCGCCGTAGCCCTTGGCCAGGCCGAAGTCCGAGACCTTGCAGATGCCGGTGTCGGCGATCATCAGGTTGTCGGGCTTGATGTCGCGATGGATCACGCCTTTTTCTGCGGCCATCTCGAGGCCGAGCGCGGACTGGCGCAGCAAGTCGAGCATCTCGAGCTGCGGCAGCGTGGCGCGACGGTTCAGCAGCTCGCCGAGGTCCTTGCCGTCCACGAACTCGATGATCATGAAATAGAGGGCGAGATTCTGCTCCTCGCCGAAATCATAGATGTGCAGGATGTTCGGATGGTTGATCTTGGCCAGGCTCTTGGCCTCGCGCTCGAAGCGTTGGATGAAGTTGCGGTTGCGGGCGAGATCCGGCGGCAGCACCTTGATCGCGACGCTGCGCTCGAGGCTCAGCTGGCTGGCGTGGTAGACCGATCCCATGCCGCCTTCGCCGAGCTTGCGGTCGATCACGCATCCGCGCAGGTTGCGGCCAATCAGCGGATCGACGCCGGGCTGCGGGGAATCCGGCGTGGACAGGCGGCCGCTGCTGTGGTTGAAGCTGGTGTGGCACTGCGGACAGGTCAGCGTCTTGCTGGGATCGGTGGCGACGAAGCCGTGTCCGCACACCGGGCACGCCATGGTGCGGCCCTCGCCCGACGCCTGCGACGGGGCCTCGAAGGTCAGCTCGGGAAGCGTGTTCAGCTTGCTGCGCTTGACCTGCGCCTCGTTCTCGAGGCGGTCGAAGAGATCCATGTCCACTTCGACGGTCGGCGTGTTCGGGGTCACGCGCGGTGCGCGCGGAACCGGCGGACGGGCCGAAGGCGCCGGCGACTGCGGCTGCGGCTGCGGCTGCACAGGCGAGCCTTGCGGCGGAGACGGCAGGACCTTGAGCGGCGGGATGACTCCGCCATGGCTGCGGGCCGAGTGCGGCTTCATGTCCGACCCGGGACGCGCATCCTGCTTGCCGACGATCTTCGCCGGTCCGTTCGGCTCGGAGGCGCGTCGGCTGGTCAGCGCGCGCGCCGCTTCGTTCGCCGGCTCGTCGGGCAGGTATTCCTGCGAGATGCGCGGATTCGCCGCGGCCATGCGCGCCCGCGGCGCCTGCTGGCTCGAGGTCAGCGCCGTCTCGCCAAGGCCCTCGCCTTTCCAGGCGTGCTCGCAGATCATGCACCGGTAGTGGCCGTTCGCATCGGGCGAAGCATCGTTCGGAGCGCGGCAGCGCGGGCAGACCACGACGCCCATCGTCAGACCTCGCGCCGGGGCACGGGTGCGTGCGATGGCAGCGACCCGGTGGTGGAAGCCGGCGCCGACGACGCGTGTCCGTTGATCAGCCCGAGGATGCGGTCCTTGGCGAAGAATGCGGCGACCGCGAGACCGAGGATGACCACCAGCACGATCACCGACGAGACGCGCTTGCGCGACCGCACGCGCGCGCGCAGGATCGCGAGCTCGCGGCTGAGCGAGAGCTCGAGGCCGCTCGCCGAGGCGGTCGCATCGCTGGTGAGCTTGCCGGTCGTCTGTTCGAGCAGCGCCATCGCCGCCTTGAGATCGCCGCGTTCGACCATGGCCTTCGATCGCGCCATGACCTCGGAAACCTGCTGCTCCTGGTCGAATTTGCGCATCTCGCGCTCTTTGCTGCGCAGCACGCTGCGCTGGCGGCGGTCGACCTCCTTGTCGGCGAGGCGGGCGTAGATCGCCGCCGCGTCGCCGAACTTCTTGACCTCGTAGAGCCGCTGCGCCTCGGCCTCCTGATCGCGCGCGAGCACGCTCGGGTCGACTTCGCGCAGCGCGTTCCCGCACTTGTTGCAGGTTGCCAGCTCGGAGCGGTTGAGCGTTCCGCAGCGCGGACAGGTGATCGCATCCGACTGGGTGCGCAGGCGCTTCTCGGTGATCGGGCGGTTGACGCGCTCGCTTCCGGGCTGGATCTCGGGCGGCGCGCTGTTGTCGGTGGTCGGACGGCGCATGCGCCCGGTATCGCCGAGCACCGGCGGCGAGGACGACGAGCCGGGAGCGGGCGGCAGCGCCGGGGGCATCTCGCCGGCGGAAGGAGGGTTCCCCGCCTGCGGCGCAGCGGCCGGACCGCCGCCGGGGATCGGCGGCAGATCGACCTTCATGCGGTTGGATTTGGTCGCGCCCGCCGGCGGCGCCTCGAATTCGCCGGTGCGCATGGATGCGCGCTGATTCAGGTGCTGCGCCATCTCGACCCAGGCCAGGCGGCAGTTGTCGGCGGTATCGAAGCGGTCGGCGGGATTCTTCGCCAGCATGCGCATGATCAGGTCGGAACATTCCCTGGTGATGCGCGGGTTCAGCTGGATCGGCGGCGTCGGATTGTATTCACGCTGCTTGGTCATGATCTCGAACGATGAATGGCCGACGAAGGGCTTCTCGCCGGCGAGCGCGTAGTATGCGGTCACCCCGAGGGCGTAGATGTCCGAGCGGCCGTCGAGGCGCCGCCCCATGCACTGCTCCGGGCTCATGTAGGCTGGCGTGCCCATAGCCAGGCCGGCGGCGGTGAGATCGGTGTGGTCGTTGGTACCCGAGACGTCCTTGGCCAATCCGAAGTCGGCGATCTTGGCGATCGTCTCCTTGGTGATCAGGATGTTGTCCGGCTTGATGTCGCGATGGACGATGCCGCTCTGACCGACGTGGGCGAGGCCCGACAGGCACTGGATCATCAGCGGCGCGAGATCCTTCGGATCGATCATGATCTTGTCCGAGATCATGCGCGAGAGCGACGAGCCCTCGACGAACTCGGTGACCATGTACCACAGGCCGTCGCTCTGGCCGAAATCATAGACCGCGACGATGTTCGGATGGTTGATGCGCGCGATCGACT
>JACDEN010000064.1 GCA_013816415.1 Planctomycetota bacterium | reverse complement strand
ACGGCGCGCCGCCGTTCGCGTTCGCGCGTGGCCTCGGGGCTCGGGGCGTTGTCACTTTCGGGCGCCGGCACCATGCGCTGCAGCTCGCGCACGTGCTGCTCGAGCTCCGCGCGCAGCTGTTTGCGCATGCGCGTCGCCGCCTGCGAGACGCGCGCCGACCAGCGTGCGCGCACCGCCTGGAGCTGGGCGAAATCCGTCTCGACGTCGCCCGCCGACACCGGCGCCGGCACCCGCTGGTTGATCTCGGCGAGCGTGCGCTCGCCGGTCTGGGCGATCAGCGAGCGCGCTTCCCGCCAGGCGAGTTCACCAACCGCGCGTTCGTGCTCGATGCTCGCGAGCTGCTCGGTGGCTGCGGTCAGCCGCGCGGCGACCACGTCGATGCCGAGCTGGTTGGAGGTGGTCGCCGGCGTGGCGCCGGTCTGGGAAGCGGTGGTCATCGACATTGGCGCATCACCTCGTTGATCAGGTTTTCCATCTGCTTCACCGAGCGCGCGGCGAGCCGCGTGCGGTCTTCGATGCCGTCGAGATGCTGCTTCTCGAAATCGCTGCGCGCCTGGTCGCGCCAGCGCTCGGCGGTGATCGCCCACGCCTCGCACAGGTGGCGCAGGGCGTCCTCGAGCATCGCGTCATCGCCGGTCACGCTGGGCATGGTCCGCCTCCAGCGGGATCATCGGATTCGGCCGACGTCGCGGTCGCCGGATGGGGCTCAGCGCTTCCGGCAGCAAGCGCCGGTCCGGATGCTCCGGCAGCGGAACCCGGCGCGGCCGGCATCGGACCGGATCCCCCGGCCTTGAGATCGAGGTACGACTGCACGCTCTCCACCAGGTGGTCGAGCTGGGCGAGCGCGCGCGCGCCGCGGTCCTTGATGTCGAAATCGTGGCCCTGGCAGGCCTGCATCAGCGGCTCGCCGTCCTGGTCCAGGCGGACCAGCCAGCGGCGCACCAGCGCGAGCTTCTCGTCGGCCTCGTCGCGACGGCGGCGGGCCTTGTCCATGTCGACGCGCTCCTCGATGCTGCTCGCCTTGCCCGGGCCGCGTCCGGTCATGCCCTCGACCACCGCAGCCTCGGCCTCGAGCCACAGCCGCCGCGCGTTCTGGTAGGTCTCCTCGCGACGGAACTGCTGGCTCTTCCAGTGCGGCAGCTGCTCGGTGCGCAGCCAGTCGCGCGCGCGGTTGAGATCGCTCGCGCGCCCGCCGAGCGCGGCGCTGCTGAGCTTCAGGAAGTTCGCGAGGTGGCTGCGGAAATCCCGGATCACCTCCGGATCGGAGATGTTGGCGCTCGTCATCGCGGCCTCAGGTACTCGCGGATCGCCTCGGCCTTGCGCGTCAAGAGCGGGGTCTGGCGGTCCGATTCGTCGACGAAGCGCCCGACCACCCGCACCATCAGCTCGAACGACTCGGCGAAGCGCGCCTGCTCCTCATCCTGCCAGGTCTCGCCCAGGCGGCGGAACTGGCGGTTGATGTTGCCGAGCTCGGTCTTGGTCGCCTCGTTGAAGCGCTTGAGCGCGGCCACGAAGCGCATGAGCTCCTCGGGATCCACGACTGCCTTGGCCATGCATGCTCCTGTCGCAACCGTGGCGGGTCCGATGGATCGGACCCCTCCCTGTCAGAGAGACGGGGCGGACGGCCAGTTTATAACCCGGTTCGGCGTCGTAAAAAGCAGCGGTCCCGGCGACCCTCCCCCCGGCAGCCGATGGGTCCATCCGACGCTCAGGATCGAACCGCCACGGCACCACGGAAACACCTGAAATCCAACCGCCACGGCGCCACGACGCCACGGGACAGCCCATCAGAAGCTCGAGTATTGGGCGGTGGCCGCCGGTCCCCATCTCTCCCGTGGCGCCGTGGCGTCGTGGCGGTTCGATCCCGTGTCGGTCATCACCCCAGCCGGACATTCCGGGCGCGCCATTCGCGCGGCGTGCAGCCCTTGGTCTTGCGGAAGACCAGGCTGAAATACTGGGACGAGCTGAATCCGAGGTCGAGGGCGATGCCGGTGATGGCCGTGGTCGGATCCTCGCTCAGGCGCCGCGAGGCCTCTTCGATGCGCAGTTCCGTCAGGTGCTCGAGCGGGGTCTGACCGACCTCGCGCTTGAAGGCGACGGCGAAGTGCGCGGGTGAGAGTCCCACCCGCTGAGCCATCTCTGCCAGCGACAGCGGGTCGCCGAGATGCGACTGCATCCACGACAGCAGCTCCTGGAATTCTGAGCGCACCGGGGTGCGCAGACGGAACGAGCCGGTCGCTCGCTCGCGGCTGGCGATCGAGCAGCGCGTCACGAACACCAGCAGCTCGACCACCAGCGCCTGGACCATGATCACCGTCAACGCGCGTTTGCGCGGGTCCGAGTCCATGCGGTCGAGCTCGCTGATGATGCGGTGGAAGATGTGCTCGGCCCCCTCGCCGCCGTGGATCACCCGCTGGTCGAGGACGCGCATCTCGTCATCCAGGGCGCTGGTCTCGGCCATGGCCAAGCCGACCTCGCCAAGCTGACCGGCGGCGCGTCCCGGGGCAGCGCGCGGGCGCAGCGCGAGCGATTCCGGATCGAAGCCGATCGCGAAGAAGTGGTACGGATCGGTGGGATCGGCGCGCGCGCCATGGACCTCGCCGGGCCGCACCACATAGACGTCGCCCGGTCCGACCACCATGCGCTGGTCCCCGAGCTGGCGTTCGCCCTTGCCGGCGAGGACATAGCACATCTCGCGCACGTGGTGCGCGGTGCAGACCGCCTCTGACACGTGGGTCACCACCGGCATCTCGGGCAGCGGCCAGTCGTGGATGTGCAGCAGGCGGTAGCCTTCGCGGGCGCACTCGCCGCGGAAACGCCGGGTGCTGCCCGGATGGGGAATGCCCCGCTGATCGAGGGGCAGATTCGCCGTTTCCGCCGGAGACCGCATGGGGCCATCCTAGCGGGGCTCTGCCCCAGCCCAAAGGGCCATTGTAGGGACCGAGCCCCGCTGACTTCTTCTTCTCGGGACCGCGCTCCCAGAACCCCGAGTCGTCCTGCGCGGCGTGGCCAGGAGCGACCAGAGAGCTGCCACCGCGTCCGACCGATGGATCTTCACCATCGGTCCGCCTGGGGTGAACGACCGCCGCGAGCAGCGCTCTATGGTCCGTCGCATCGGAGATCCCATGCGATTCGCGCGCTTCCAATCGAAGGACGGCAGCATCCGCCACGGCATCGTCGAGGGCGACGCGATCGCGGTCATCGCGGGCGATCTCCTCGGATCCCGACAGCGTACCGGCGAGGGCGTGCGCCTGTCGGACGTG
This sequence comes from Planctomycetota bacterium, assembly GCA_013816415.1. Lineage (GTDB taxonomy): Bacteria > Planctomycetota > UBA11346 > UBA11346 > UBA11346 > JACCZE01. The sequence goes on along the minus strand of JACDEN010000064.1, from coordinate 6,528 downwards.
CGGCTGCTCGCGCCGATCATCCCGCCGAACCTGATTGCGATCGGCCGCAACTACCTGGCTCATGCGCAGGAAGGCAATGACGACGCGCCCAAGGCACCGATCGTCTTCATCAAGACCACCAGCGCGATCACCGATCCCGGCGCGGCCATCCTCGTGCCGGCGATGGCGCCGAACGAAGTCGACTACGAGGCCGAGCTCGCGGTCGTCATCGCCAAGACCGCACGCGACGTCAGCGAGGCGCAGGCCCTCGACCACGTGCTCGGCTACACCTGCGCGAATGATGTCAGCGCGCGCGACTGCCAGCGCAACGACGCCCAATGGGCGCGCGGCAAGTGCTTCGACGGCTTCGCGCCGCTCGGGCCGTGGATCGAGACCGAGCTCGACCCGACCACGGCGCGGGTGCGCCTCATCCTCAATGGCGAGACCATGCAGGACGCGAGCAGCGCGCTGATGATCTTCAGCGTGCGTCATCTCATCAGCTATCTCTCTCGCTGCATGACCCTGCTGCCGGGAACCGTGATCCTCACCGGCACGCCGGCCGGCTGCGGCTTCGCGCGCAAGCCCCCGGTCTGGCTCAAGCCGGGCGATCGGGTGTCCGTCGCGATCGACGGCATCGGCGAACTGACCAACACCGTCGCCGCCGCCACCGCGCGCGCCGCGCACCAAGGAGCCTTCTGATGCCTCTCGCCGTCATCACCGACTTCACCTTCGCCGACACCGATCTCGAGCGCGCCGCCCTCGAAGCCGCCGGCTGCCGCCTGGAGGCGCGCCGGTGCAAGACCACGGCCGAGCTGATCGAGCTCACCGCCGAAGCGGACATCGTCATCACCCAGTTCGCTCGGCTCGATGCCCAGGTCATCAATGCCATGAAGAAGGCCAAGGTCATCGCGCGCTACGGCATCGGCGTCGACAACGTCGACCTCGACGCCGCGCGCGCCAAAGGCATCCCGGTCTGCAACGTTCCCGATTACTGCATCGACGAGGTCGCCGACCACACCTTGGCGATGATCCTCGACCTCACCCGGCGGCTGGCCCAGACCAGCGCCTGCATCCACGCCGGCGAGTGGAAACTGCCGGCGAAGATCGAGGAGATGCGCACGCTCAAGGACATGACCGTCGGCGTCATCGGCTTCGGCCGCATCGGCCGCGAGGTCGCTCGGCGGCTCTCCGCGTTCAAGGCTTCCGTCCTGGTGTTCGATCCGGTCGTGCGTCCGGCGGACATCACTGCCGCCGGCTTCGTGCCCGCGCGGCTCGAAGAGCTGCTGCACGCCAGCGATCTCATCACCCTGCACTGTCCCTCGACCGCGGCGACCAAGCGCATGATCAACGCCGACAGCCTCGCCGCGTGCAAACGCGGCGTCCTGCTGGTCAACCTCGCGCGAGGCGACCTCATCGATACCGCGGCCCTGGTCGAAGGACTGACCACGGGTCACGTCGGCGCAGCCGCGCTCGACGTCCTCGATCCCGAACCGATCCCCGCCGGCCATCCCCTCGCGAGCATGCCGCAGGTGACGATCACGCCGCACGTGGCGTCCTGCAGCCAGCGCGCGGTGCGCGCCCTGCGCGATGGCGTCGTCGCCTCGGCCTTGCGCGCGCTACGCCGCGAACCGCAGCAGAACATCGTCAACGGCGTGGCATCGGTTGCCGCGGCCGCCGGCAAGAACTGAGGATCCATCATCATGAAAGTCAACTCCGCTCTCGCCTCCGCCACCGTCCAGGCGCCGGCGCTCGAAGCATTCGTCATCAAAGCGCTGACCCAGGTCGGCGTCGGATCCACGGATGCCGCCACCACCGCGCGCGTCCTGGTCACCACCGACACCTGGGGGACCTTCACGCACGGCGTGAAATCGCTGCCCGGGTACATCCGTCGCCTGCGCGCCGGCGGAATGAACAAGGACGCGAAGCCGCGGGTGGTGAGCGATGGCCCGGCGTGGGCGATGATCGACGGGCAATCAGCGCTCGGGATGGTGACGTCGGTGACGGCGATGGAGCTGGCGATGGCGAAGGCCAAAGCCTGCGGCATCGCCTACGTCGGTGTGCACAACAGCTGCCACTTCGGAGCCGCCGGTTATTACGCGTCGATGGCGGCCGAGCGCGGCATGATCGGCCTGGCGATGGCCAACGACACGCCGTCGATGAACATCCCCGGCGCCAAGGGCCGCGCCCTGGGCAACAACCCGTTCGCCTTCGCCGCTCCCTGCGGCTCGCGCTTCGTGATGCTCGACATCGCCCTGAGCACGGTCGCTGCCGGCAAGATCATGGCAGCAGAATTCCTCGGAAAATCCATTCCTTCCGGCTGGCTGATCGATCCCGACGGCAAGCCGAGCACGGATCCCAAGGATTTCCTCGCCGGCGGCTCGCTCACTCCGATGGGCGGCCACAAGGGGTACGGATTCGGCATCCTGGTTGAAGCGTTGTCGGCGGCGCTCACCGGCGCATCGATGGCGTCGCAGTGCCTGCCGTGGATCACCTCCGATCCGTCGCAAGCGACCGGACACGGAGCCGCGTTCATCGCGCTGGACGTCGCGGCGATGATGCCGGGCGGCACCTTCGCGACGCGCATGGACGCGCTGGCCGCGGAAATGCGGAGTACTCCACGCGTGGACGGCTGCGACCGCATCTACCTGCCGGGCGAGATCGAGCTCGAACGCCGCGATCGGGCGCTGAAAGAAGGCATCGAGTTGCCGCCAGACGTGGTCGCCAAGGTGCGCGGGGTGGCCGCCGACCTCTCCATCGACATCAGCCGACTGTTCGCCTGACCCGTCCATCGCACCCGGAGCACCCATGACCAGAGACCAGATCGTCAACGCCATGGCCTTGACGGGCATCGTCCCCTGCTGGCGCTACGACGACACCTCGGCGATCATCGAGGCCAGCAAGGCGATGTGCGACATCGGCATGAACAGCGTCGAGCTGACCATGACCATGCCCGGCACCCTGCGCCTGATCGAGCGCGCGGCGGCCGAACTGCCCAAAGGCACGCTGGTCGGCGCGGGAACGGTGCTCGACGCCGAGACCGCGCGCATGGCGATCCTCGCCGGCGCGAACTATATCGTCTCGCCGACGCTGGTCCCCGAGGTCATCACCATGTGCCACCGCTACGGCGTGGCGGCGGTCGCCGGCGCGTTCTCGCCGACCGAGATCCTGGCCGCCAAGACCCTCGGCGCCGACGTGGTGAAGATCTATCCCGCTGGGCTTTTTGGCGCCAATCAGCTCGCCGAGACGCTGACCGTCATCCCCGGCATCCGCACCGCGGCCTCCGGCGGCATCGCGCTCGCCGACACTGGGCGCTTCATCACCGCGGGCGCCGACATGGTGGTGATCGGCATGCCGCACATCGCGCTGCCGTCCTACGTCGACCGCACGTTCACCGGCATGCAGCGCATCGGGTCGCGCCTGCTCGAGATCGTGCGCGAAGCCCGCGATCCCGCCGTGCGCGCGCGCATGGGCGCGGAATCGCTGCGCCGCTACACCGATCTCGGCGACGCCAAGACCGCCGCGGCGGCGCGATGAGCCCCGCCGCCCGCGCTGAGACCCGCGCCATGCTGTTCGCCGAGCCAGTGGTGAGAATCCGCACCACCCTCGGCGAGGGCTCGATCTGGGATGGCCGCAGCCAGGTGCTGTATTGGCTCGACATCATGGAGTCGTGCATCTTCGTGTTCGACCCGAAGACCGGCGTCAACCGCAGGATCCCCGTTGGCAAGCACGTCGGCACGGTGGTGCCGCGCGCATCGGGCGGGCTGATGCTCGCGGTCCAGGACGGCTTCGCCCACCTCGATCCGGCGACCGGCGCGGTGACGCAGGTGACTCAGGTGGCGACGGTCGCCACCGATCAGCCGGGCCTCCGCTTCAACGACGGCAAGTGCGATCCCACCGGCCGCTTCTGGGCCGGCACCATGGCCTACGACTGCCGCGCGGGCGCAGGCAGCCTGTACCGCCTCGACGGCGCAGGCGCGCTCACCCGCGTGCTCGACGGCGTCACCATCTCCAACGGCCTGGCGTGGAGCCGCGACGCGCGCGTGATGTACTACATCGACTCCGTGACCCGCCGCGTCGACGCTTTCGACTACGACGACGCCACCGGCGCCATCGCCAACCGACGCACGGTGATCGAGATCCCGGTCCACCTCGGCATCCCCGATGGCATGACCATGGACGAACGCGGCATGCTGTGGATCGCGCTGCACGAGAGCGGCAAGGTCGGCTGCTGGAATCCGCTCGACGGCCTCCTGCTCGCCACCATCGACGTCCCGGGCGCGCAGCTGGTGACGTCGTGCGCGTTCGGGGGCGCCAACCTCGACGAGCTGTACATCACCACCGCATCCATCGGACTCGACGCGCAGCAGCTCGCACGGCAACCGAATGCCGGCGCGCTGTTCCGCGCCAAGCCGGGTGTGCGCGGTCTTCCTGCCTGCGCCTTCCGCGGCTGATCCCGCCAGAGTCCGATCCTCCGTCCCGGGATACTCCCATGCGCCACAGCGATTCCGCCACCCATCCCGCTCCCGCCATCACCGCGCTCGACCGCGCGGTTCTGCTGCGGCTGTATTCCGAGATGACGCTGCTGCGGCGCTTCGAGCTGTCAGCGCAGATCCTGAATCGCGCAGGCAAGCTGCCGGGATTCCTGCACCTGTACGTCGGCGAGGAAGCCACGGCGGTCGGCGTCTGCGCGCACCTGCGACCGGCCGACTGGATCACCAGTACGCACCGCGGTCACGGCCACGCGCTCGCCAAGGGCGTCTCGCCGTCCGTGCTGCTCGCCGAGATCGGCGGCAAGGCCGAGGGCTGCTGCGGCGGACGCGGCGGGAGCATGCACCTCTACGACAAGCCGACCGGCCTGTTCGGCACCAATGGCCTGGTCGGCGGCGGCATCCCGTCGGCGGTCGGCGCGGCGATCAGCGCCAAGGTGCGCGGCACCGACAACGTCACCGTCGCGTTCTTCGGCGACGGCGCGGTCAACCACGGCGCCTTCCACGAATCGGTCAATTTCGCCACGGCGCAGGACGCGCCGGTGGTGTTCGTGTGCGAGAACAACCTCTACGCCACCGCCACACCGCTCGCCTTGGCGACGCGCAACACCGACGTCGCGGCCAAGGCCGCAGCCTATGGCCTGCCCGGCGTCGCCGTCGACGGCAATGACGTGCTGGCGATGTGGGACGCGGCGCGCATCGCGGTCGCCCGCGCGCGTTCCGGCGGCGGACCGACGCTGATCGAAGCCCGCACCTACCGTGTGGTCGGCCACCACGAAGGCGACCCGATCTTCGGCTCCTACCGCAGCAAGGAGGAGGTTGAGACCTGGAAGCTGCGCGACCCGATCGCCATGCTGCGGCGCCGTCTGCTCGAAGCCGCGCTGGCGACCGCGCCGGAACTCGACGCCATCGAGGTGGCGGTCCAGGCGCGCATCGCCGAGGCCGAGGCGTTCTGGATGGCGGCGTCCGAACCCGATCCCGCCACCACCTTCGACCACGTCTACGCCAACCCGATCAATCCGCCGATGCCGCCGCCCGCCGGTCCGGCGAGCGTGACCACCGGTTGGCTCGACGCGGTACGCGACGGCATCGCCGAGGAGATGCGCCGTGACGAGCACATCATCTATTTCGGCGAAGGCATCGGCGAGCGCGGCGGGAGCTTCGCGCACACCAAGAACCTGTTCCAGGAATTCAGCGGCCGTCGCGTCATCGACACGCCGATTAGCGAGCTCGGCTTCACCGGCGCCGCGGTCGGCGCCGCGGCCACCGGATGCCGCGCGGTCGCGGATCTGATGTTCGCCGATTTCCTGTTCGAGGCGGCGAGCCAGATCATCCATCAGGCGGCGAAGCTGCGCTACACCAGCAATGGCCGCATGCGCGCGCCGATGATCGTGCGCGCCGGCGTCGGCGAGGTGAAGACCGCAGGCCCGCACCACAGCGGCAGCTTCCACCCGATGTGGTCGCACATCCCGGGCCTGATCGTGTGCGTGCCCTCGAATCCGGCGGACGCCAAGGGTCTGATGAAGACCGCGCTGCGCGCCGGCGACCCGGTGATCTTCCTCGAGGCGAAATCGCTATTCGCGTCCAAGGGCGAGGTGCCCGTGGGCGAGCACCTGGTGCCCTTCGGCAAGGCCGCGATCGCGCGCGCCGGCACCGACATCACCCTGGTCTCGTGCGGGTTGCTGCTGCGCCGCTGCCTCGAAGCCGCCCAGGCGCTTGAAAAAGAGGGCGTGTCGTGCGAGATCATCGACCTGCGCACCATCGTGCCGCTCGATGTCGACACCATCGTCGCCAGCGTGGCGAAGACCGGGCGCGCGCTGGTGGTCGACGAAGGCTACGCGATGTGCGGCGTCGGAGGCGAGATCGCCGCCACCATCATGGAGTCGGCCTTCGATGAACTCGATGCTCCGGTCGGCCGGCTGCACACGCTCGCGGTCACCCATCCGGTGAACGCCCTGTTGGAGCGCGAGACGGTGGTGACGGTGGACAAGATCACCGCCGCCGTGACCGCGGTGATCGCCGGCAAGCCGCTGGCGCCGCGCCGGCACAGCGCCGGGTCGGC